>CAIJIZ010000486.1 GCA_903820735.1 uncultured Pirellula sp. | reverse complement strand
GGGTTGGCCACGATTGTTCCATTCGATGCGGGCTAGCAGACAGACGGAACTCCAGCGTGAGTTCCCACTGCACGTGGTCTGCTCCTGGCTTGGCAACTCACCACGCATCGCTCAGCAAAGTTACTTGCTGGTCACCGAGGATGATTTTGCCAAAGCGGCCGGCCTGGCAAAGCTGATTGTGTAGGGGTGAGTCGCTAGGTGGTGTGGGGAGTGTGCCCGGCAACGGGCATCCTTAAGCGATTTCGGGCTCTTTAGTCAGTGAGTCCAAGCCAGGCTTTCAGTCCAGCTTCGATCTCGAGCATCTCATCAGGTGTCAGCTTTCCGAGCATGCGAATCATTTTAATTGTCGGTATCGTGATTACATTTTGAACGTCAAATGCACCTGTCTTCAGGAATCGCGATGCGATCGCAATTTCGAACCTGGATCCCCGCGTGCTGGTTGTGTGTGGGATAAGTGTCGTGAGCACACGATCGTTTTCATCGTTTGCTGGAATGCTCACAACCAAGCATGGTCGAATCTTGGCGACCATACCAAGATCAACGAGCCAAACTTCACCGCGCCTCGGCGTTGTTGTTACCATTTTCTTCATCATCCAGTGATGTGAATAGATCGTCCGCAATTCCGCACAGATCGTCATCTGTCAACGGCTCAGTGGGCAATTCACCTGTGCGTCGAATCAGAGATACGACGACATCATGCTGCTCGATGGGCTCAAGCCTGTCGAAGAATTCAAGGATTTTGCTCGCGTTTTCTGTCATGGTTCACCTCGAGCATCATTATAACCCAAAGTCGGCGGCGTCGCGAGCAAGGCACGAACGCTTTGCAACTACGGCCTGGCGCCAGACGCGTTGTTTGAAGGAAATGCCCGATCGGCAACTCGGGGGCATTTTGGCTACGCCCGTCATGGGCATTGCGGTATTGGGGTGCCGTCCACTTTGGACCAGTCCCCTGTGCGAGATAGGTATCATTAAGAGATCAGAAACCAAATGAGCATCCCAGAGCCGAAGGTCGAGCATCACGAAGGCCGTGGCATTCGTAGTTGCCCGATCTTTCCCGAGCTGCGATCGATCCTCGACGAAGCCTTCGAGATCTTTGGCGATAAGAGCGAGTATGTGGTCGCGGCTGCCCAGTACCGTGCAGCAGCCAACACGGCAATGGGGTGGAAGAACTCGAACCTACGGACCGAAATGACGCGACTCCTGCGACGCGCCGGCGTCTCAGGCTGGCCACGATTGTTCCATTCGATGCGGGCTAGCAGACAGACGGAACTCCAGCGTGAGTTCCCGCTGCACGTGGTCTGCTCTTGGCTTGGCAACTCGCCTCGGATCGCACAGCAGAGTTACTTGTTGGTCACCGAGGATGATTTTGCCAAGGCAGCTGGCGTGGCGAAGGTGATGGCGGAGGGGTGAGATGTTAGGTGGTGTCGGGAGGGTGCCCGGAAACGGGCAGACTTTCACGATTTCGGACTATTTGCGGGGTGTCGCTTCGTTTTCGGTTTGGGTCGGTTCATTCACGCGCTTGAATTGAATTACGATGAACGGAGTCTCGCCGCTGGTTTCCAATCCCTGGACATTGTACCACGTATCTCCCAGACGCTTGGAAACAAACGAGCCGGGCTTTCCGCGTTGGCCCTTCCTTGGACCGTGCGTTACCTCGGACTCGCCATAGTGCATGACCGTTATGCCTTCAGCTTGCTTCTCTTCGAGCGTAACCTCATGTCTATGGACGAGCCTGTCTCCGTCGTATGTCTCAACCGTCTCACGATTCTTGTCAATGATCTTTAGCACACGTAATGCCTTGCCTTGTTCCTGAAATCGTGATTCCCATTTTCCTTGAAGCGCTTCCAACTCAGAGGCAATCAACGCTGAAGGCAGTGCGGCGAGCAATCCGAAAGCGATTACAAAAAGCATTTTGTTCTTCATATATCCCGGTTCCTTCCATGTCCGATCGACCCGCATCACGGGGCGGCGGGAGTTAACATTGATCTCACGAGAAAGCTCATCACCGCAGCTCCGTTGCATCCCATGGTTCGTTGATTTGTTGGCCTGATCTCTTAAAGTTCCGACGCCAGTTTCGCCAAATCGGATTGCTTGCGAGTCGCTTCTTCATTATCTACCGTCTCGACCGCGGAATCGGCTGTGAGTTCTTCCCAGTTGTTATGAATTAGTTCGACCCGAGCATTCCAAACCTCGCCATGGAATACGCCATCATGACTCCATGATGCATCAGTTGAATCCATTACGCCGATCACGTTTCCTGCCGTATCAAATATCCCGCCACCCGAGGCACCGTTCAAGTTGGTCACTGCCTCCTCGTCATTGCATTCGAGAAACAGAGTGTCTGAGAAGCTATCGCGGCGTTTCAGTCCTCCCTGTGGTGTGTCGACTACAGACGCTTCTAAGACGGTCGCGATCCCATTATTGTTGGTTGGATAGCCAATCATGACGACCGATGTACCAGCAGGAACTATATTAGAGTAACCCAACTCCACACAGGGCCATTCACCTATGCCGCTGATCTTAAGTAGACATGTATCTGTTATGCGGTTCGGGCATTTTACCACTGCGTTTGCCGTACGACCGTCTGCGAGCGTTATCTCGAGCTGGTCACCCGGCAAACGGCCATGGTGAGCACATGTAAGCACATAGCCACCTGGAACGATAACGCCGCTAAAGTAGGGCTTCTTGCCAGCCTCTCCAATCTTCACGGTCGCAGCCTTGGCCCGTTCGAGAGCATCAGCAGTCATCTTCGTAGGTAGCTCAGCAAAACTCACCGGCGGTTTCGTTTGTTCGAAAAGCCTCTTTCGATCCATATTTAGGCCGGACGCCAAATCCTGCCAGTGATTGCGAATTTGACTCATGTCACTAAAGGTTGAGTAAGTTCCATCGCTGCTTACCTGAAGTCCGAGAAGTTCCCCATGGAGGTTGAAAACTGGATGCGAACCAAAGTCAGACTGATATGAGGTAAGGAACCACTGCCCCTTACAAACGGTGGTTACAAGCCCCAATCGTATACCTGGGATATTGTCATCCTCGCTTCCACGATTTTGCGGATAGCCCAAGGCGAGGCAGGTCTCTCCCGCGATAACTTTGTCGGACAACTTTACAAACTTCCATTGACCAGGTTCATCAATCTTGAGCATTCCAACGCCATACTCACTGGACCAACCAAGCGCCCGACCTCGCAGCTTCCTTCCGTCCGTCGTTATTAATTCCAACAATCGGTCATCGAGCACCGCCCCCACTGGACCGCATACAGCAACATGCCCATCAGAGGATACGATCACGCCGCAGCCGAAGTGCAGTTGTCCGCTGCCAAACCCGTCGTAACTAAACTGTACGATGGCAGGGCGTATCGATTCAATCTGCTTCTTCACTTGATCAACTGCTGGTAGCTCTGACGGTGACTGAGCATAGCATGTCGCAAGGGGAGGGACCACAAACAACAGAGCAGCAACGATTGGAATCCGAGTACGACACATACAATCGCTCACTATTTTTATTGGTGAAGTCAAACAACGAACTATTTTAAACCAGCGGCATGGCACGATGCCATGTCCGCTGCGTTGGAAAGTTCATCGGCTTACGCGAAAACGGCAATCGCGTTCGATGAAAAACGGAGGGCGAACCAAAACCTCATAACGCTCATGACGCATGCCGACGCTAACGTCCGTTGCGTTGCAGCGACTTGAGCGTAATTAGCATGTCAAATCC
>CAIJIZ010000485.1 GCA_903820735.1 uncultured Pirellula sp. | reverse complement strand
TTCCAATACCCAATCCACCTCGTCGACAGGCAAATTCGAGGACTGCAACCCTGGCCTGGTGCTTTCGGTGACCTCTTGCTTCCTAATGGAAAATCAAGCCGCTTGATCATCCACCGCGCAACGCCAATCGAACTTCCCAACCTGCCAGCGCGAGCCGACGAATTCCCCCCCGGCTCCATTCTTTTCTCCGACGCTGCGGAATCGCTGGGAATCGCTCTTGAACAACCCAAGCACTGGGTGGGAATTGCGGGTATCGACGGAATCCTCTCCCTGGATCTTGTGCAACTCGCAGGCAAATTTCCAATGCAAGCCAAAGACTTTGCACAAGGCTATCGCAAACAAACAGGACTTAGAATCCAACTCCCCACCGAAACGCATCCATTGCTCGATCGAATGCGCCAATACAACGTTGGCATATCGCCAACAAGGAACGATGCATGAGCCAAAGACCATCCCAGGCAATCGGGCTGTTTTCCCTGGTCTGCTTAGTCATCGGTAACATGATTGGCGCAGGAGTTTATATCTCGACGTCTTATGCCCTAGGGGCTCTTCAAGACGCTCGCATCGTTCTTCTCGCTTGGGCTATCGGCGGTGTGCACGCGATCTGCGGAGCAGTCGCTTACGCTGCACTCGCACGCCGCGCCCAACTCTCTGGCGGCGAATATACGTTCCTATCTCAATTCGTTCACCCAGCAATCGGTTTTATGGCTGGCTGGATCTCAATCATCGCCGGTTTCACCGCTCCGATCGCAACCGCCGCACTCCTCTTCGGCGAATACGCCCTAGGTCACACCTCCGCAACAACCCCTGCCCGCGCCCTGGCCACTCTCGGAATCGCCCTAGGCGCACTATTCCATTGCATCAACCTGAAAACTGGCTCGCTCCTGAATAACGCCGTGGTCGTGCTGAAATTCGTCGGCTTCTTCATCTTTATCGCCGCCTGCACCCTCTTCCTGACACGCTTGAACCCAACCCCCAATTGGACACCCGCCCTGAACCGATCGATCTTCGCTACAGACTACTTGTCTACTTTAGCAAACCCTGCATTCCTTCAAATTCTCTTGATCCAACTCTTTTTCATCTCCCTTGCCTACACTGGCTTCAACGCAAGTATCTATATCGCCGGTGAATTACCAGCCGATGACCGCCGAGTACCGAACTCGATGGTCCTTGCCTGCTGCATTGTCACCCTAATTTACCTTGTCCTAAACACTCTTTTCTTGGCTTGCGCAAGCTCGTCTGAAATCACCCAAGGAGGTGATTATTTCGTATCGAAAGTCGCCGAAAATGTTGGCGGCTATCCGCTTCAATGGATCATGCGCGCAACGATCGCGCTTTCGTCAGCCACAAGTGTCCTTGCGATGCTAGCTACTGGCCCGCGCGTCATCGCAACCATGGCGCAGGACGGTTGGCTACCTAAAGCCCTAGATTCAAAACCTACACCAAAAATCGCGATACTAGTCCAAGCCTCCACAAGCATCCTGATTGTATGGATGGCGAACTTGCTAGATCTTATCAGCTACCTCGGCCTGACCCTTACCCTCTGCGGTGCCCTCGCTACGGCCACTCTATGGTTCGCCTACCGCGAAATGAACCAACGACGCTCAATCCAATGGTGGGAACACGCAGCCCTCGCACTCTACATTTCAGGAGCACTGATTCTTTTCTCCGCCGCTTGGTGGGTCAAACAGGAACAGTTCTGGCTTACCCTCGGAACCTTTGCCAGCGGAATCCTGGTTTACCTGATCTCTAATCGCCAAAACAAATCTTCCCGCCTAGGACTGAGCCTGCTTGGCATGAGCATCCTAGGCGCTAATCCTGGCATGGCCTTCGCCCAAGAACCTGCGAACTCTCCCGAACAGTCTCCTTCAATTACTCAGTGGCTCGACCAACTCGATGCCCCAACGTTCGAACAACGGCAACAAGCCTTCCTTGCCTTACTTAAAACACCAACAGACATTTCGGCGGAACTCGAAACTGGACTCGTCTCCGGGCCACCCGTCATCCGCGATTCGCTCAAACGGCTTCGCGTTCTTCGATCTATCCCTGCATCGAATTCCACCCGTCTCGATGCTATGAGCATCTTCCTTGAACTTGAGCAAGGATCACCGTTTCCCTTGATGCGGAATAGCAGTCGGCATGGGAACCTTCAGCTGATCCTGCCTCTCGTCGAAACCCTATCACCCAAACAACGCGACGCCATAAAAGGATTCGAAGGAATCTCCAGTACCTACGATCCATGGATCCAAGCTGCGGCTCGCGATGGAAATCCCGAACCGGCTCTCAAACTGATTGATCTACTTCTGCCCGACGGCCCGATTCGGATCGGACTACCCTACTACTGGAAAAAACTGGGACTCCCTTCAAACTGGACCCTCACACCTCCCACCATGACCAACGGCGGATACTCGTCCGACGTTCGGATAACGCAACTCGTTCTCGACGGAAACATTAACGCCGCAATCGCTCTGGCAGACAAAGACAACTCCTCATCTCTATCCGAATTGCTACGTATTCGCTTCGCCCGTTGGGATGAGTGGATGGCCATCGATCCAAGAAAACTTCAGACCATCACCCCTTTCTGGTCTGACATTCCAAAAGGAATCCTCCTGGAATCCTTGGACCGCCACGATGAGGCTCTCGCTTACTACCAAGCTCGCGGGCCACTTTTGAAATCGAAACAAGCTGATCAACAGGTTGCAAAAGCACTCTTAGCTCAGATCGTTGGTGATCAGGAAACGGTCGATGCAGCTCT
>CAIJIZ010000484.1 GCA_903820735.1 uncultured Pirellula sp. | reverse complement strand
CCGCACCACGTAAAAGGCCGCACCACTAATTCGGCAACAGTATTTCCCAAGCCCTGTCCTCTTTGCGTCTTTGCGTCTGTGCTTCTTTGCGTGAGACTCTGTCCGCGCAACCCGCGCGCACTTGACGCCTCGCTGCGCTCGTGTTTGCGGCCCAGGAGGACCGCACCACGTAGGGAGCACCACGTAGGGAGCACCACGTAGAAGGAACCACGTACAAAGCACCACGTTTAAGGCACGACATATGGGGCGTAACGCGCAACGCTTACTTCATTAGCTCGCTGACTTGATCACACTGATTGGAATTTTGTGAAGTTGTCATGAATAGAGTTAAGCCGATAGGTATGGGGACGGTAGCGATGTCGACGGCTCATTCGTCGACAGTAGATATGTCGATGCTGGCTACGACTATTGCGAGCACAATTTGCAATCGATAAACTAACGAACGATTCGCTGGCGAGCCTGAGGATTCCTTCGATCCCACCGACTCTATATCGAAGAAAAGCTGTCAATGCAGACGCCGGAATCCTTTGTAACAGCAACCCTTACAAAAATAAGTACTGCGTAAATGCCTCAAGGATTGAAAACCTTGTTTTCTTTTGGAACCCGCAAGTCATGCCCAAGCCAGTCTTGATCTACGGTATTTGCGGAGAAGGGCTTGGCCATGCCGCAAGAGCATACGCCCTGATCGAGCGACTGGAACGGGATGCTGAAGTACACATCGTAACAAGCGGCGATGCATTCGACTTCTTTTCGGGACTTGGTTATCCGCACCTGCATCTTGTCGGCGGCATCAGGTTCGTCAAAAAAGGACAAGCGATTAACTGGGCTGCCTCGACCCTGCATTGTTTCAAGTTCGTAGCTAGCGGAAATACTCATCTTCGACAAGCTTCCGCGATATGGGAAACGATCAGGCCTGATGTGGCTATCACGGATTTCGAACCCTTGGTACCTAGAATCGCCCAGCGCAATAAGACTCCCGTTCTTGCTATCGATAATCAGTCAAAGATCAGCCATTGCCAATTGAAGGATCTTCCGCGCGGCCTGAGGATTTACCAAGCGATGATCACACCGCTGATCGAATGGATGGTGCCTCGATCTATACCCCGCGTTGTTTCTTGTTTTCACCCTGAGTTCTGCATCCCAAAGAAGGAACTGCGGGCAATCGTAGGACCCTTAATCCGAAGTGCCATCACCAGCTTGCAACCGACCGACAAAGGATTTGCCCTTGTTTATTACAAAGAGGTCGTGGGAGAAAGACTCCTTCAAGCGGCCAAGGAGCTAAAGTTGCCGACGATAGTATTTGGCGGAATGCACCATGCACATCGCTGGCCAGATTTTGAATTCAAACCGCACGGGACGGGTTTTGCCGAAGCTTTGGCCTCTTGCTCTATCTTGGTTTGCCCGGCCGGAAACCAACTTCTGGGTGAAGCGCGTTTCTTCGGAAAGAGAACCATTTGCTTTCCCCAAAAGGGACAGTACGAGCAGGGAATCAACGCTTTCTACATGGAGAAAGTCGGACTCGGAACTGCCGTGTGGGATCCGAGCGATTTAGGTCTAGATGCCGTGACACGATTGAGCGCCCTCGCACCCGCCCCAACGAGGTGCAATGAGGTTGAAAAGGTCGCACAAATGATCCTCACCCTTTTGGAAAAAAGGTGAGCGCTTGCAATGCTCTAACGTTGCACCAAATACACTGAAGTTACACTTGCCCTGATTCATCGAATGGGGACAAACGTTCCTTATCGAGTTAATGGTAGTTAGTTTTTGTGCGCTGATCGCTGATTTCGATCGGATGATAGTTGAAGCCGCCCCCAAGGATTATGCATCGGTAACCCTGCTTGAAAATCTTCATCGGGGATCTTGCGAACTCTGAAAGCCTGACCATTGGGTAGCTCGATCTGCCCTCCATCTTCGATGGTCCGGCCACTACTTGCGATTTTCAGCATCAAATCGATGATCAACGATCCTTCATCGCCCGCACTCTTGATTGGCATGATCAAGTCGGGTTGCCCTAAGACGTGCATTCCGACCGTATATATGTCTTGATTTCCACGAATGATGTTGACCAAACTGAACGTCAAAGCATCAGCATCGCAGAATTCAGCCATCTCGCTCCAGTGGGATGCTCCGAAGGAAAGTGCGGAGTTGTCGACAAACACTCCCGCACCTCCAGCTTTCAAAAACGGAAGGGCACTTCGCATCATCGCCGCTGCGCTTTCCATCGATCCTCCTGAGCCTACCAAACAGACTTGTAAACGGTAGTTTTGAACTCGTTCTAACTCTTGACCTGAAGGCTTTCTACGGCAACTGGTTTTGAAGACATCCGCGAATTGGCTGTCCCTGGGCCTGACGTAGAGTTGGACTTGGGATCCGTTAGCCAAAACCAGGGAGTTCCCTGAAAGTTTGCAATCGCTAGAGATGGCTTGCACCAACATTTTCTCGTCGGCCCAAGGACCCGGGATTCGCATGGCGATTTCGATTCGGTGATTGGTCATGAGTATTCCTCCTTGTGGAAAATATTCGTTCGCCGGCATGAGTCCGCAATTTTAACAACGAGCTGCACGCAGCATGCGTTTTTGGTTCAAAATAGTTTTCTCGCTCGCATTTCCTCAGCATTTTACCGAGGTGTGCTGAACCGCATTTGCTCTCTACTCAACCACCTTTCCCCTCGAACTCATCCTCTTTTGGAACGCTTTTGGCATAGCTCTACGGCTCTTGATGATGATCTCTTGATGATGATCAACTCCTTCCAATCTGATTCGCTTGCAAGTCCCATCGTTCTATCGCTCAGTTGATGAGTCACAGTGGTTGGGCCGCAAGGCTCTTGCTCTCGGTAGCACAATCGGTTTTATGGTGGTATCTTTGCAACCGTTTTGAATTATCCTCAAAACCAAAGACAACCGAGCCAAACCGTACTGAAAGTGGATATACCGCATGACCGATCAGCTCACAGGAATCCTTACCAAGGCGATTCATCGCGGCTTATTCGCCTCCATCGCAATCCTAGTATGCCTCTGTGCATCCGATTTCGCGAATG
>CAIJIZ010000483.1 GCA_903820735.1 uncultured Pirellula sp. | reverse complement strand
CAGGTCGCACGGGCCGAACCCAGATTGCAATTGCGTTAGCCAGGATGATCGTGTAGCTGATGACCAACAGCACAATCGCACCGCCACTTAGCCCACCTCTGAGCGATTGCGAGAGATTTCCTGCTTTTAGTCCCGTGACCAAGTCGGGCCAAAAGGAACCTTGAACCAACTCCGCCGCCGCGGTAAAGGTCGTGGTGGTTACAAAGAGCATCGGCACGATGGTGACCCAAGCGAACCGGCCGCGACCTTCGCGGAAGAGCCACGTGGTCACAACGCACAATGCGATAGCAGCGAGCAGTTGATTGGCGATTCCGAACATTGGCCAGATCGTCTGGATCGAGCCCGACCAAATCAAGCTTCCCCAACCGAGCGTAACGATTGCGGTAGAAATCCACACTCCTGGCCACCAATCCATCCGTTGAAATTTCGGTGAGACTTGCCCAAGCAATTCCTGCAACAAGAATCTTGCGATGCGAGTGCCGGTATCGATGGTGGTGAGAATGAACAACGCTTCGAACATGATCGCGAAGTGAAACCAGTACTTTACAAGTCCATCGATGACGTCTGCCGAAGAGAACTTCGAGATCGCTTGCGTCATGATCTGTGCCATACCGACTGCCAAAGTTACCGCTCCACCGGTTCGTCCGCGCAGCGTCTCGCCTCCAACTTGCGTTTCTATCTGATCGAGATGATCGATATCCGCATGCATTTTGGTGAGTGTTTCCGCGTACTGATGAGCTTTCGACATATCGATGTTGATGGCCCAGTAGTCCCCTTGTGGCAAAGCAGCAGCAGCGATCAGAGCACAGACCGCCACGAGGCCTTCCATCAGCATCGAGCCATATCCGATCATGCGCAGATCCCGTTCGTTGCTAACCATCTTTGGGGTGGTTCCAGAAGAGACCAAAGCATGAAAACCAGAGACCGCTCCGCACATGATGCATATAAACACGAATGGGAAAATTGCTCCCGACATATTCGGACCACCGCCGTTCGCGAAAAATGGATTGATCGCAGGAGCTTCGAGTTTCGGGTTCGCAACAATCACCCCTAACATCAGCAACCCGATCGTCCCGATCTTCAGAAAGGAAGAAAGATAATCGCGGGGACACAGCAGCAACCAAACAGGTAAGACCGAGGCGATGAACCCGTACAAGCAGATCGCAGCGATGATCCCATCGCGGGAGAACAGGAAGTAAGGTTCGATGGGTGAGCCGGGGATCCAAGCCCCCGCGACAGTTGCCATCAAAACAGCAAAAGCCCCTATCAACGACGCTTCGACAACCCGCCCCTTGCGCAATCGATACATATACCAACCGACGAAGAGCGCGATCGGGATGGTACAAGCGATCGTAAAGGTTCCCCAGGAACTGCCGCGCACCTTCTCAAATGACTTCGGCTCGATCTCGATCCGGCTTATCCGTCTTATCGGTGCAACAGCATCCTTCTTCGCCGGGACTTCAATCACAAAAGGCTCGCTTCGAACCATTTCCGTTCCGTTCGGATACGTGATTCGCGATCCTCGAGGGACTTCGTAAGTCGCGGTGCTGGCGGTTTGTGTTTTAGGTTCCGTCGGGGTTGCAAAAGCAATTTTGCTACCGGGCATCAGAGCGACGTTTTCCCCGCCGAGGGCTTTGACCACCACCACACCGAGTCCTGACAAGGCGATGATCACGATGAACAAAATAGCGATCGACGCCAAAATCCCAATCTTTTTCCCGAACAGTGAATGGATTATTTGGGCCAAAGACTGGCCACGATGTCGCACGCTCGCGGCGAGAACCAAGAAATCTTGGACGGCTCCGGCCAAGCAGACACCGATGATGAGCCAAATCAGCCCTGGCATATATCCGAATTGGACAGCCAAAACCGGCCCGATCAGAGGTCCTGCCCCGGAGATCGCGGCGAAATGATGGCCGAAGAGAATCCATCGATTGGTCGGATGGTAATTTTGTCCGTCATTAAACTCGTGGGCGGGGGTAATGCGGCTCGGATCGACCACCGCGACGCTCGCCGCTAAAAAAGCACTATAAAAGCGGTAAGCGACCGCCATGGCCGCAAGCACACCCAAAAGAATTGGCATCGCATGCATAAGTCTCAGTGATTCCTTGCGGTTTTATGATTAAAGAAACTTTGCGGGTCGCTTGATCAGGGTCTTCCTGACGCTACAGTATGGGGTCAGCAGAGGTATATCAGCTTAACAATTGCGTTCACTTTTGTGGTGCCTCAACCTCGGATTCTTCGGAAACGCCTCCCGCAAGGGCTTATGCGCGTCGCGAACTACGAAGTCGAATTCTGGGGGGAATGGTGTGAGCAAATAGGCGGAGTGCATCCAGAATCTATCGTTTTCGATTGCCGGGTAGAGGGTCGATAACACCAGGTTCGCGGGTGAAGGATCGTGATGTTAAGCGACAGAGGTCGTGCGGCGTGGTCTGCAACCTTTGACTTCCGGGGCTCATAGGAAGCTATGCACTTGCGAATGTTTCGATGTCTGTTTTTTGGAAGGAAGAGTACGCTAAATGTCTTCGGATAACAAATTCAAGCTCGAGTACATTTGGTTGGATGGGTATCTACCCGAGCCCAATATGCGCAGCAAGACCAAGGTGGTCGACAAGGCACCGACGAGCGTCGCAGATCTCCCGATGTGGGGATTCGACGGTAGCTCGACACAACAAGCTGAGGGGCGAAGCTCCGATTGCTTGCTCAAGCCAGTTGCGCTCTACCCAGATAGCACTCGCAAAAACGCTTTCCTCGTTTTGTGCGAAGTTTTGCTCCCGAACGGTGAGCCACACCCATCGAACTTCCGCTCTCAAGTGGAAGACATGGACGATCTTTGGATCGGTTTCGAACAAGAATACTTCTTCTATGAAAATGGTCGCCCACTAGGCTTCCCTGCCGACGGCTTCCCTGCCCCACAAGGCCCTTACTACACCAGCGCTGGCTACAAAAACGTCGGCGACATCGCACGCCAAGTTGTCGAAGAACACATCGACATCACTTTGGATGCAGGCATCAACCTCGAAGGTATCAATGCCGAAGTTGCCAAGGGTCAGTGGGAATACCAAATTTTCTCCAAGGGTTCGAAGAAGGCTGGAGACGACATGTGGGTAGCTCGCTATCTCTTGGTCCGCTTGGCTGAAAAGTACGGTCTGGACATCGAGTTCCATTGCAAGCCGATTCGTGGCGACTGGAACGGTTCGGGCATGCACACCAACTTCTCCTATGAGAAGCTTCGCTCCGAAGGTGGCAAAGAGTACTTCGAGAAGCTCATGGCAGCTTTCGAGAAGTATCGCGACGAGCACATCGCTGCTTACGGCCCAGACAACCACTTGCGTTTGACCGGTCTTCACGAAACACAATCGATCGACAAGTTCAGCTATGGTGTTGCTGACCGAGGCGCTTCGATCCGTATCCCTCACAGCTTCGTCAACAGCGGCTACAAAGGATACTTGGAAGATCGTCGTCCTAACTCGCAAGCCGATCCGTACAAGATCCTCTCGCGCTTGGTCAAGACGATCAAGACGGTTAGCTAAGGTTATTGCTTGAGAAGGCAACAGCCATAAAGTCAGTGCGACACCTCGCACCGATAACAACAAAAAATCAAAGAGCTGGGGAGCTACTCCTCAGCTCTTTTTCTTTGGCATAACGTCGGAGAATTGTGAATCGGGAATTGAGACTATTCCCACATACCAAGCCAGCAGGCATTGCGCATTTATGGAGTGAGTCTTCTAGTGGAGTGAGTCCTCTCGTAGAGTGCGCCCTCCTGGGCCGCAGTCCGCGCAATCGTGGTGCGGTCCTCCTGGGCCGTAGTCCGCGCAATCGTGGTGCGGTCCT
>CAIJIZ010000482.1 GCA_903820735.1 uncultured Pirellula sp. | reverse complement strand
GAGGAATTGCAGTACACGCTCCATCGCCCATACGCACGCTCCGCGTAAGCTCCACGCTCAAACAATCCGATGCGCCTGAGCAACTGCGACTGATGTAATCAGCCTCCACTCCGCTGCTTCCTCGCTGACGCATCGGGTTACCATTGCGTGGCCAACGGCCACCTCACAACAATGACGGCAACCCGCCCCGCAAGGGCGGAACACACCAATGGTAACCCGAACCGTCAGGGAGGAATTGCAGTACACGCTCCATCGCCCATACGCACGCTCCGCGTAAGCTCCACGCTCAAACAATCCGATGCGCCTGAGCAACTGCGACTGATAAAATCAGCCGTCACTCCACTGCTTCCTCGCTGACGCATCGGGTTACTGGACTTGAGCGATTCCTGCTTCCTAACTCGCTCCAATCAAACCGTGGCGAATGGCATACTGCACCAAATCGGAAGTTGTATGAAGCTTCAGTTGCGTCATGATACGGGCTTTGTGGTTCTCCGCTGTCCTCGCAGATATCCCCAAATTCGTCGCTACTTCCTTCGCGGACTTACCCTCCGCAAACAACTGCAGTACTTCCCGCTGTCTGGTGGTCAATATCCGCAAGTCTTCGATTTGATCGACTGCATCGTCGCGGCCTTCGAGCCCGCTGGCAATCTCGTTCGATACGTACCTCTCCCCTGCAAGGACGGCTTGCAACGCCTTGAGCAACTCCTCGCTCGCAGAATGCTTGAGCACATATCCTAGCGCCCCCTGACGCAATGCCTTGGCAGCGTAGGTCACATCCTTGTGCATCGTTAGAAAAACAAACTTGCTCCGACAATCCTGACGTTGCAGCAAAGCCATCGCATCGAGTCCGTTCAACAGGGGCATCGTGATATCCGCAACAATGACATCGGGTTTCAAAACCATCGCTTGATCGACAAGCTCCCTGCCATTTTCTACGATCCCGACCAACTCATAAGTCGGCTCCAAGATTCCCCGCAATCCTTCGGCGACAATCCGATGATCATCGGCAACCAACACGCGACTTCGATTCACTTTCGTACCTCTCTGGTATTCATTACGCCCACGGGATTCTCGTCCCTTCTATTTAGCCCTGCCCCCAACAAACCCATTTTCGAAGACTTTGCTCTCGGGAAATCGGATGTTGGAACATTCATCATGTCATCCTCAGGAACCGGTACAATCACCGCAATCGAAACCCCTGCACCAGGCGATGCTTGCAATTTGATTGTGCCACCTACAAGCCGCACGCGTTCCCGCATACTTGCCAATCCTAATCCCTTTTCAGGACTTTTCGCATTGGGATCAAAACCAACTCCATTGTCTTTGATTTCCAAATACACAAACTCACTATCCGAAGTTAATTGCACATGTATTCGATCGCTCGATGAATACTTCACAGCATTCCATAAAGCCTCTTGAGCGATGCGATACAAACACAAAGCCATCTCCTTGGGGATCTCTTCAAAGTCTGTCGGCCCGACATAATCGATCGGTATTCCACTGCGAGCACTTAATTCGAAGCACTCCGTTTTGAGCGCGTCGGGCAGTCCAAAATCATCGAGTACCGATGGATGCATCCGATGGCTCATGCGGTGCAAATCATCGCAAATACTGATCAACTGCCCCTTCACCCTTCCCAACGCACCCGTAAACTCGTCCCTTTCGACTCCTTTACCACCCTCGACACGATTGACCAATGCGCCCGTCTCGATGGTCACCGCAGCTAACCGCTGCGAAAGATCATCATGCAACTCCCTTGCCAAATAACTACGCTCATCCTCTACGGCTGTTAATATCTGCCCAGCCAACGCTCTAGCTTCTTTCTCAGCTCGAATCCGCCGGTATCGATTCACCAACAAACTGACGATAATGGCGGATTGCGCAAAAAATGCAGCCAATCCCACCGCAAGGTACTTTCCGTATTGGCCCCAAATCGTTGGCCGGCGATTGACCACCTGCGACCCCTTGGGCAGTCGCGACTCCTTGATCCCATAGCGTTCCATCACTTGAGCATCGAATACCTTCCGCGTCGTGCGATCAAAGACCTCCGGGATTTCTTCAGCCGACTCCCCATTGAGAATCCTTGCCACCAAACCACCCGCGATCGCACCTTGCTCCATTGGTAAGCTCAAGTCCCCACCCAAGATCCCTTTTCCTAAAACCAAGTCCGAACACCCGAAGATAGGCACCGGTGAGCCATCTGCGACCTGCTGCAAGTATTCCTCGGTCGAATGACGAATTCCGTCACGATCCACATCCACGCTCAGCAACAGCACTCCCGACTTTTTATCCAATCCAGACAAATAGAGTCGCGCTTGCTCGACCGACGCACCTTGCAAATCGATCTGCTCAATATCAGGCCATTTCTCCTTCGCACGCGCCATAATCACTCTTCGAAACCAATCATCGAGCGTCGAGTTCCCCGATAACAAAATCAACTGATTCATCTCGGGAGTTACTTCTCGCACCGCATCCAAAATCCCGTCAGTCTCCACGGGAATACCTACTCCGGTTACCTGCGGCTGAAAAGACTGTGATTTCGCAAATCCCATCGGTACCGCGCAAAATACGATAGGACACTCTTGGAACAAAACCATGCGATTCGCAAGCAAAAACGTAAAAGCCGGAAAATGCACCGGAACGATCGCATCAGGCTCGCGATCGCTGTACCGCATCCGCAGTAAGTTCACCCAAGCCAAAAAATATTGTCTGTCTGCTTTCAATACCGGATCGATGTACTCCACGTCAAAATCCACCGGCTCGGAATATCCCTTGCGCACCGCTTCGGTGATTCCCGTATGCCATTGGGAATTGGCCGGCGAGAACTGCCGGTTGGTATACAAAATCAACACCCGTTTTTGCGGAACGACGCTTGTGGGCGAAGCCTGCGGCTCATCCATCCCGCAAACACGAGGCCCCCCTAGCGACTGGATCCCAACCAGCAAACAACAAATCCTCAACCACAAGGATCGTTTCAAGTGCTCGTTCAAGGACCACATACGGGTGTTCGTTCGCCAAGGAAAAATCACAGCCTATCCCTCATAGCTTTCAGCTAACGCCAAGTCAGCCGCAACTGTTCATTCTAGTCTAGCTTCATCAATTCGTTGACACCCGTATTACTACCTATTAACCATCGAACCTTCGCGCCCGCTATCCAGCCCTTTCCCCTTGCGACGCAATACCCAATCGAGCAACGCCACAATCGCAACACTGATCCCAAAGAGCGGCATCGCAATCCCCAAGAATGCGACTAACAACCATACCGCCCAAACCAAAGGAGTTTGCTGCAGCGGTTCAGGGATCCCAAACTCCCCCGCCTCGCGACGAATCCACCACATCCAAACACCCGAACTCGATAAGCCAATCAACCCCAAAGTCGTCAGCAACCCCAAGAGCTGGTTGAATCCACCAAACAATTGCCCCTCATGGGCTGCAATCCCAACGCTGACAACTCGATCCAACCAATGCTTGTCGGCAAACTCCTCGCGAATTCGAATCTCTCCGGTTGGAGCATCAAAACCGATCGAACGACGCAAGACGCGATTCTGGGCTTCAGAGGCAACAGTCCAATCAAGCCCTGGCGATTTCGGAGGCGTAAGCAACACTGGATAAGCCAACTTCTCCCGACGCGCGATCAGAATGGCTTGATCAAAACCGCTGAGATCTTTCGGCACCGGCGCACCCGTCCCCGGCCTACCTCCTCGCTTACCCCCACTGCCACCCGCTGCCCGCCCGGTTCCCTTGCGATCTTCGGAATGCTCGGAATGCTCAGCATGATCCGCATGCCCAGCCTCAGCCTTGGCAACCTCCCTACCTCCGATGGTCCACTCCTGAGAAACACTCGCCAAACCTGTCGCCTCACGGACCGTTCGAAAGTAACTCCCCCAAAACTTGGCCCAAGGCAACCCGGTCAAAATCAAAAAAATAGCGAACAACGAAACCCACACGCCGATGACCGAATGCACGTCTCGCCACCATACCCGCGCCCCCTTACCCCATCTCGGGTACAGCACCCCCGCGATCCCCTTCGCATTCCTTGGCCACCACAAAACAACCCCTGTGAGGATCATGATGATGGTCCAAGATGCAGCGAGCTCGACAAGGTAAGAGCCCCACACGCCAGCTTTCAATTGACCATGCAACTGCTTGATCTGCCGCATCAGTCCAGCCTCTTCATCGCGCACGGCTAAAACTTCCAGACTCTTCGGATGCACAAACACCCGCCACTGCTTGACGTCATCTTTTACAATTACCCGAGTCGCCCCCTGCTCCTCTTTTGGCAACTCCACATGTAGCGATTTCGCCTTTGGATATCGATCCAAGACCACCTGAACCTGCTCCGACAATAACCGATGCTCGGAGATATTCGCTAGCCCTTCAAAGGGGCGATCGATCGCCCCTTCAATCTGCGGCTTGAACAAATAAATAGCACCGGTTATCGACAGAAAAATCACAAAGGGGACGCAGAACGCCCCTGCAAAAAAGTGCCATCGCCATACCGTTCGATACGTTGGCCACTGTCTGCCTAAACGTCCCATTTCCGCCCCTTTGTCTTCGACACTCATGATCAATACTCCACGCTCACTACTTCACCACCATTGCAACTATGAATCGCTCGTATCGCCGTCGCATCCATAGAGTTGCTCAAGTATTGCACGGACCCATCGAGCAACCCGACGTGCGCTCCACCGGTGTGGAAACTGCGAGGGCCGAAGAATCCGGAAAAGTGGGTCACCACATCAGGCACGGCATTGTTCGGTGGCAAATACCCATTGGTAAGTGAATTGCTCGATCCACCAAAAGCCCATGAAATACCTCGACCTCGCAACGCCGGACTCGAACCGCCGCGCCACTGAGTAAACGTCTGCCAGAATCCCTCCAACGCTGGGTTGCGTATCATCCCGTTGCCGTCAACAAATCCCGACCAAGCTCCTCCGGTTGCACGCAATCCCTGCACCGCATTCAACGCTGAACTCACCCCATTCGACCCGTTGAGCGTAAGCTGATAAGGGAACTTGGGTGTCACTCCAGCCGCAAGCGTCACGTCATCGCCGACACTTCGCACCGACTCACTCAACGCTACTGTGTTCGACACTCCATCTACCACATCCCGAAATCGTCGAGCCGAATTCTGAAAAACCATCCCGTCCGTCGGCCATCGCAAGTCATACAGAGTACCGGTCCCACTCCCAAAACTAATCATGTAATTCAACCCGCCATAATCGTACGGAGTTGAACCAACCATCACCCTGCCAACCGCCGGCGCTGGATCGCTTGGACACAAAAACGATGCTATCGGCATCTTAAACGCCTCCACAAACCTGGGGTTCGGTACCTTTGCGTTGAAAGGCCCCGAGAAGGCCGGGATACTGAAGTCGAGCAAGTTGTTCAAATTCGATTGCTCCATATAAGGCAACAACCGAGCTTGAACCGAAAAGTCCACGTCGACAACGCCAGCCATCGGCAACCGCTTGAATGCCGATTCGTAATTTTGCAAAGCCAACCCCATCTGCTTGACGTTGTTGCTGCACTGCATCCGCCGCGCAGCTTCTCGAGCCGCTTGTACCGCCGGCAATAACAACCCGACCAACACGCCGATAATCGCTATCACCACCAACAACTCGACTAACGTAAATCCACGTCGCCTGAGTCCGCTCACACTTAAATATCTTACCCTTACCTGGTTCATAACCGTCAGTCTCTCTATTTCTTCATTGGATTAGCTCCCCGGGATTTTCATCTTGAAAATGCAATCGCCTCGATCGCTTTGACCGCGTTGATGCGCATACGCACTTCCAACCTTGCGCACTGAAGCTTCAAAGCGCAAGATCACCAAACGCGCAGCGATACGAAGGCTCTTAAAATCCCAATGGAACTATTTGCTTGTTGGATCTAAAAAATGTTGATCCCAAAGTCACTTCATGCTCCCGAAACGGGTGAAAGCAACTTCAGAAACTCTTCGCTCAAAGAATATCCGCCACCTTAAGCAGCAGATCGCGGCGGAGGTTCAGCTGGGGACAACACTCCCCCCTCCCAATCCAACACATGAGAAATCGCAACCCATTGCGATGGTACTTCGATACAAGCCTCCAAAAAATCCGGCGGCTGACTACTCCATGGCAACGTCGTCATCAACGTCGAACCACCACGACATGGGCAAGCCAACATCAAACCGAGTTTGCGGAGACTCTGCTTACCATTCAGCTTACTGGTCAACTTACCATTCAACTTACCATTCAACTTGCCGTCCAGCTTACTTTCTGGCTTTTGCTCTGATTTCGAACTACAGCAGGAGCGCTTAGCAGTAAAGCAAGAAGCGTCGTTATGTGCCGAATCGCATTCTGAATTCGACTCCACAACAGCATAATCCGGTGGGACCACCCGACGATCCATCGCCCACTGCGCTCGCTGT
>CAIJIZ010000481.1 GCA_903820735.1 uncultured Pirellula sp. | reverse complement strand
CTTGAGCAGCAGACTGTGTGGCAATTGACGCTCAGGCGTTTCCTGAAGCTTTCGAATCAGTCGCAAGCAATCCGCATGGTATGAATTCTCAGCCACGTGGTTGCCGGCCATGAAGAGCATGCGACGCACTTGGTGAGTTACGAATCGAGCCGCCCACTCGGCCGCCGACTTGGTGATCACTGGCTCACGATGGTTTTCGCTGATTGCGTAAAGTAATGCCAACTTGCGCATCTGCTCGCTAACTCGTCCCCAAACAGTGGTTCCAACGGGATCGTTCTTCCGCTCGGCGCGATTGTATTCGCGCTCCGCCTCCAAACGTGCTTCCACAAGTACATCGCGACCTTCCTCGTCTTGGGTGATAATCGTGGGGATCGGATGCCAAGACTGAAGATTCCCGGTTCCTGGCTTGTAGTCGTTCCACCACCTTGCGGTTGCGATGACGCGTTCCGGGATATCGAGAACCTTCGGCTCTTGTCCCGATCCTCGCTCGCCACACTCCAGGATGATCATCCGAGCAAAGAAGCCGTTGGTAAGCATCCGCTCCGACAATGCCTCGTAGTAGTGATTGGGAATCGCCGTTCCGTAGACAACGAGGCTCGGCTGATCGATCGCTCCCGGAGCTTCCTTTCCCGCCTTGCGACGCATTGGATAAACCGAATTCGCAGTCGAATACATCGTCAGGAGGGTCGACATCAGACTCTCATACCGGCCATCCTTCGAACGGTTCATCGACTGAAGAATCCCATCGATTTCATCGGTTTGGAACAACATGCTCGGAGAGAGATACAGGGCATCTTGGACCCCCTCGCCACTAGAGAATCGCTCGCCGAGGCAACCGGCCGCTCCGATCTCGAAGAGGATTCGCGTGTTGAGCTTCCGTGGCCAATCCTTACCGGCAGCAGAGTGAGCTAAGCCAAGCAGATACAGATTGGTCCGGTTGTCACCTGGGTCCCGAACCTTTCGGCCGGCCAGGAAGGCTTGCAGAGCAAGCGCCCCCGAAAACGCCATCACGTGATTTGGGTACGGAGCGGTTGCAAGACAAAGGTCCATCACCTCGGAGACAAAACCCGGGATCCGCATCAGTTCTAATGGCATCGGGCCTGGGTCTGTCGGCATCTCTACTTTATTGACCTCGATGTCAGGATGATTGACAAATGTTGCAAGAACCGTCGAAACCAGATCGCCACCGTATCCCTGCTGTCGTAACATCCGTGCCGCCATCTCAAAATCACCACCGAACTCCAGCCATGCGTAGACCGCAAATGGGCTGTACGCACGATTGGGTTCCAGCGGAGCCGCGTTGCCACTGAAAACATAAAACGACTTGTCTTTCAAAGATGCTGACCAGCCGTTGGTCTTTCCTGGTCGACGCCATAGTTCGCTCTCGCCACCTTTGACAAACGTCCAGCCATGTTTGACCAACAGTGCTCGAACGTCGCCGCGGTTGTTGAAATCATCACCAGGGCGATCTTCAGGGACGAACTGGGAATCGAACGGTACTTCCGCTGCGGGCAAGTGCTCGTTAAGTGACCATGCCGTTTCCAAGAGTGTTTCTCGCTGCTGCGCAGTGAGCTCTGGAATCTCG
>CAIJIZ010000480.1 GCA_903820735.1 uncultured Pirellula sp. | reverse complement strand
GGCAGTGACTAACGCTAGCCCGGAAACTTCCAGCTCAGGGAGATTTAGAGGTAACATGCGCCCTGCGCACAGGCCGCTTTCCAATATCCAGGAGCGTGGCCGGATAATCTCGGCGTCGACGATGCCACCATCGCTGCGTTCAACGGTGATCGAAAGCTTGGCCCAGGTGGCTTGGTCGGGCTCGGGTTGCGGGTCGACCTCGAAGCGGTTGGGGTTCTTGGTGGGAACCCGCGCTCCGATCGGCACCGATTCGATGGGGACTTGTAGCTGCGTTCGCGTTGCGACGGATGCGTAGCGCTCGGGTGCAAGCCATGGTGTCTCTTGGGATGGCTCGTCGAGCCAGCTTGGGTCCGACCAAAGTGAATCCGTTGAAGTTGATTGGCCTGGAAGACTCGATACTGTGACGAGGGTTCCTTCGATGAAGCAGCCACCGTGGATGACTTTAGTGGCGAGGTTTGCGCATCGGCCTGCGTCGTCGAACTTGTTGGCAAGGTTGTAAATCGCCGTTCCTTTGGCGGCTATACCGGTTGGGTTTACAAAAGCAGAACCGACGGTACCTACAATCTCTGCTCGAACAAACATGGGACTTTCGTAGTCAACATAGTCTCCAAATGGATTGATGTTTTTCCGAATGAAGGTACTCACACCACCGTCAAAGCCTGCTGCAAGTCCAGAAATCCCGTTGATAGATTGGTCGAACGCATCCCCTTTTTGACCAGCAAACCACTCAGTCCAGGTCCGTCCACTGGTGTTGGAACTCGGAGCGACGAATCCGTCGGGGAGCTTGTATAGATGTGCATCCAGATGCAGATATCTGTCTGCCGGTAGTGGAATGCCGTCCAGGTCGGCTTCGTAGAAGTTGCGTGGGTCCCAGTTCGGTTCATACGTCGTAATCCACTGGTCACGGGGTGTCGGGTCACCACCCGGAGCCATGCCTCCGGACTCACGAAGTCCAGCGGTGTAGTTGGTAAGGTTATCCCGTCCTTTTCTCTCGCCGGTCCCCAGATCAAAGATGCTTTGGATGTACTCGCGAAAGACATCTTCGGGACGTGGACCGAGAGCCATCTTACGTACGGTGAGAAATGACTGAGTATCCAGCTCCGCGGCGGACTCCGCCAATGCCTTTTGGTTGGCAGCTTCCAGAGCAGATTGCTCTTGGGTCTGCATATCGGAGAGGGCTGACTGTGCCCCCTGGCGATCTTGCTCGATTTGATTGCGAGCCTTTTGGCGTTTCTTCTCACGATCGAGGATCGTTTGGTTTTGCGAGTTGTTGATCAGCTCATCTTGGCGAGCGATCTCGTCGTTGATCTTGGCGATCTCAGCTTCGGCGTTCGTATCGCCGAAGAGTCCTTGGATGCGAGCCCAGACTTTTTGGAAGAACCCACTGAAGCGATTCCATCCCTTTTGAAGAAGACTGATAAGAACCGTCCAGCTATCGGCGATGAAATGGGTTGTTTCCAGCCAGCCGGTTTGAAGGCCAGCCCACGCGTCGGTCATCAGACCGGCGACACTGTAGACCGCGCTTTGGAAGATACTGATGAAGAATCCTTTGAAGTCGAGCCACTTTGACTGCAAGAATGCGACCCCGCGTTGCCACTCCATCTTCAGCGTGAGCCACAGAATCTTGCCAGCCAAGGCGATGTCGCCAGCAGCCAACGCATCGCCGATACCTTGCCACGCATCCAGTGCGGTATCCTTGAGTTCGTTGAATCGCTCGCCTACGCCATCAACGAACACGAAGCCAAGCTGGTGCGGCGTATCTTCAAGTTGGCCGTGCAGCTTCAGTCCTGCCAGAAGATCGCCGATACGCTCAACGGCGAGGGGATTCGTTCCAAGGTCTACAACACCAAGACCGGCAAGACCTTTGGTGGAAATCTCTACTCGGGTCGCAGCGTCTACAACATTCTCACCGACGCCAAGTACATCGGCCGGATCGTTCACAAGGGTGT
>CAIJIZ010000479.1 GCA_903820735.1 uncultured Pirellula sp. | reverse complement strand
TTCCCAAGTCAAACTGAGCTTGAAAAACCGTCAAACCGGTCAAACCCAACAACGCAAAGAAAACAGAAAGGAGCATCCAAATCGGCATCGGGTGCGAAAAACCATGGTGCTCACCATGCCCTCCCGCGTGTTCGCCATGTGCACCATGCTCTACTTGACCGTGTCCTGCTTCGCTTGTCGCGTGTCCCATAATTACTTATTCGCTGTTATCGTCGTTAATTCGTAAGCTCTGAATTCCCCGCTAGCACCGCTTGTGGCCTAGCACTTCTGGGCTGCCATCTACCGTTTGACTACAAACAATTCCTTAGGTGATCAAATACAGTAGAGGGAACAGGTAGATCCAAATAAAGTCGACCAAGTGCCAGTACAAACCGACGTTGTCTACTGGACCGAAATACTGCTCATGGAACTCATGGCGTGCAGCCTTGACGATCAACCAAGTGATCACAGCCATACCACCTAAGATGTGAATCGCGTGAACGCCGGTCATGCAGTAATAAATACTGAAGAACAACCCAGCCATACTCTTTTGATTGACATCCGCATCGGGTGTCGCAAGCTGTTCCTTCATCACCTTCACGTCCTCGCCGGCAGATGCGACGACCACGGGCATCGCAGCGGCACCATCGGCAGGATGCTCTGTGTGCTCTGCGGCAGCATGGTCATGCGACGCATGATCGACGTGACCTTGAACCATGTGGTGTTCAGCATGCTCACCGCCATGCGAATCTGCCGCTTCGGCTTCAAGCGTTTGACCTAGAAACACACCAACAAAAAAGCATAGCCCCGTTACCAACAATGGACCGGCAACTTGCTTGTGGAAGGTACTGTTGACGACCCACGAGTAAACGTAATACAAAGCTGACAACACGGTCAGAATCATGGGAACGACGCACAACGTTTCGAGATATCCCTTCGGATCGCCGTGATGACCACCCAACTGTGCTACGTAAAATTTGCCAGGCAAAAGACCAAGTTCCCATTTGTGGGAATACTCGACTGCCTTGACTCCAAGGAACATCGCCGCACAAGCCAACGTCGCAGCCAGCATGCCGACCAACAACGTGTGTTGACGAAGTTGTGAAGCCCGAACAGCCCAAGCCATCGTCAGAGAACTGAACAACAAAACACCGGTGTTGATCGCACCTAGCTTCTCGTTGAGAAACGCGCTACAGAATTCAAACACCTCTGGATTGCGATTGCGATACAGAGCATACGCGCAGAACATCCCGCTGAAAAACAAGACTTCGGTAACTAGGAATAACCACATCCCCAGTTTGCCAGAGTCGTACTGCTGCTCCGCATCATCAAAATGGTGCGCCAACCAACTCGGATGATCATGATGATGATCATCGTGCGCGTGATCCGTGTGCGGTGCTGTGTCTTGAATCGCAGTCATGTTCTCTAGCCGTGGGTATTCTTACTGTGGAAACTCAAAAGTCTATCAATTCAATCAGTGATTAGTCCTTGCGAACGTAACCGCCAACTCGCCCATCGTATTCGATCTTGCTGAAATCGTAAGGATCGCCAACCGTCGGCGCGGAGGAGAAATTGTCGTGTGGAGGTGGTGAAGAACACATCCACTCAAGCGTTGCACCACCCCAAGGGTTTCTTGGAGCTTTCTTACCATTCACCAACGATTGCAACAAGACAACCAACGCGGTCACCAATCCAAACCCAAGAATCAACGACCCGACCGTCGACAAACGATGCAAGTCTTGGAACTCTTCGAGATAAGTCGCGTAACGACGAGGCATACCACGAGTTCCCAGAACGAACTGTGGCAAGAACGTCAAGTTGAAGCCAATGAACACAATTATAGCCGAAACCATACCCAACTTGTCGTTGAACATGCGACCAGTCATCTTCGGCCACCAGTGGAACACACCTCCCAAAAACGCTACCAGCGTTCCACCCATCATCACATAGTGGAAGTGAGCGACGACGAAGTAAGTGTCGTGGAAGTGCATATCCGTTGAAAGAGCACCCAAAGGCAATCCAGTCAAACCACCGATCGTGAACAAGAAGATGAACGCCAACGCGTACAACATCGGAGTGTTGAGCGATACGGTTCCTTGATACATCGTTCCTAACCAGTTGAAGACCTTGATCGCCGATGGAATCGAAACCGTAAAGGTCAACGCACTGAAGACGACCGTGGTCACATCCGCCATACCGGAAGTGAACATATGGTGACCCCAGACCAAGAATCCGAACAACGCGATCGCAATCGAGCTGTATGCAATCATTCGGTATCCGAAAATCCCCTTGTGGCAGTGCACGCTCATCAACTCGCTGATGATTCCCATCGCGGGAAGAATCATGATGTAAACGGCTGGGTGGGAGTAGAACCAAAAGAAGTGTTGGAATGTGACAGGGTCACCGTTGAGCTTCGGATCGAAAATGCCGATGCCCAAAAGACGTTCTGCGGAAAGCAACAGAACCGTGATGCCAAGGACTGGAGTCGCTAGGACCTGAATAATCGAGGTCGCGTAAGTCGCCCACAAGAACAACGGCATACGGAACCAAGTCATTCCGGGTGGACGCATCGTGTTGATGGTCACAATGAAATTCAAACCGGTGAAAATCGAGCTGAATCCCAAAACGAACACGCCGAAAGTCGCAGCGAGAACAGCGCCACCCTTTTGTGTTTCAATACTGTAAGGCGTGTAGAACGTCCAACCAGTATCTAGTCCAGTAACAGACAACGCTGTCAAGAACAGAATCAAGCCCGTGACCCACAGGTAGAAGCTCGAAAGATTCAACCTCGGAAACGCTACGTCTTTCGTACCCAACATGATCGGCAGAAAGAAGTTCCCCAATGCCGCTGGGATACTAGGAATGATGAACAAGAAAACCATGATCGCCCCGTGGAGCGTAAACACTTGGTTATAAGTCTTGTTATCCAGCCAACCATCTTGGAAATTCCAAAGATGGATCCGAATCATCAATGCGAACATCCCACCCAAAGCAAACGACGCCATCACCCCGACCAAGTACATCAACCCGATCCGTTTGTGATCGAGCGTAAGAGCCCAACTAAGGACCCCCTTGGTGTGATTCAAAAAGTGATGCTCTGGATAGCTGTCCGCCCCGGCTGTCTCGGTGGACACGATTGGACGATCAACGACACTCATTGCTTTGACCTATTTAGTTTAGTTTGAGTCTAAAAAGCTTGTTCTGTTTTCCCCGGACCCTCGTGGCAGTTCTCACCGCCACCCGAATCCTACCAATTCAACCCGTCTCGACTTTACCCTGTCGAAGCATTCCGGCAATCAGCCGGTTTAGCCTCTTCCTTCTGTCACTACTTCGCCTTTGGCGGAGCGGATTCCAAGGACTTGATAAATGTGATCAGCGCATCGATCTGCTCATCCTTAACCCGACCGGCATAGCTGTTCATCGGAGAAGCAGATCCGTAACCCTTCCGAGCCTTCGCCGCAGGGTTCAGGATCGATTCCCGAACGTAGTTCTCGTCGAAGGCAACTTCTTGTCCGTTCTCCAAAGAAACTTGCTTGCCCCAAGATCCATTGTAGCTAGGTCCAGGCCCGTTGGCGCCATCTTCTCCTGCGTAGTGACAGGTCGAACAGCCAAGACGCTTGTAAAGCAACTTGCCACGCTCAAGAGGATCTTCTGGCTCTTCGATCGCTTTCGCAAGGGCTTGTTGATATTCTGCTTCGGTGACAACTTTCACCTTGGCGATCATCTGACTGTGGTTATCACCGCAGTATTCGGTGCAGAATATATCGAAAGTACCTAACTTTGTCGGACGGAACCACATGTAGTTGTACCGACCAGGAACAACGTCTCGCTTGGCTCGGAAAGCGGGAACGTAGAAACTGTGCAATACGTCATCGGAGCGCATGATCAATTTCACATCGCGGTCGACCGGCAACACCAACACTGGAAGTTCGGTCTTACCAATCTTCTCGAATCCGTTCTCGCCGCCATTCTCGTACTTGAACGCCCACTTCCACTTCATGGCCGTCACATTAACGTCAACAGTTCCCTTTGGAATCCGTGCCATGTCCAAGTATCCCATAGCACCTTCCCAGAACACCCATACTGCAATCGCCGTAGGAATGACTGTCCATGTGATCTCCAACGGGGTATTGTGCAAAGCTTCCGGCGACCCACGATACCCAGGCCTTTCTCGGAACGCCCACATGAAGTAGCCCATCAAGATAACGATGGGAACGAAAAACAAGATGCAAATCCAAAGGATCGCTGTAAACAAATTGTCTACCTGCGGCGCGAAACTCGACGCCCCCTCTGGAAACCAAGCGTATGGTGCTACTTTATCTGCTAAAACGAAATTCATATCCGAGTCTCTAGTTGGTAACCGAGTTCTTCAAATCGTTGTCTGCTGAAAGTGCTTCCGCACCCTCATCTCCGCTCGACGACCCACTCGCCGCCAGACGGTTCTTATTCTGCGTTTGGCTCTTATTCTGCGATTGGCTTCGTCTCGCTAACCAAAATGGAAGGGACGCAACCGCCCCAAGCGTTACGAATAGACCAGCACCAAGTGACATCAATCGCCTGGCGCTCGTCGAGTATCTGTTTTCATTCGCATCGTAGTGCGCACACCACAATGCGATCATGTCCAACGGTGATCCAACCCGTCCTTGCCCCGCTTCGACAAACGCCATCTTCAGGGTATTTGCAACGAAGCCAATTTCAAATACGTATCGAGTAATCGTTCCATTCGGTGCGATGAAGATCGCCGCCGAAGGGTGGTTGTATTGGTTGCGTTTTGAATCATACGTATAACGGAACCCAACTGCGTCCGTCAGCGTCTCAATCGCTTTCTTATCCCCAACCCAAAATTGCCACTCGCTCGCATCGTGGTGATCAAACAAGTCCAGAGCATAGCGCTGTTGAGTCGCCGAAGCCTTCGCAAGTGTCTCAGCCGGATCGATGCTGATGGAAACCATCGCAAAATCCTTACCCAATTGCACGGAACTCAATGCGTTCAACCCTTGAACCAATCCGTTGAGTTGTGCGATACACATCCCCGGACAATTTCCATAGTTGAGCGTCAACAAAACCGGCTTTCCGTCTCGTAGCAACTGCCTCAAAGAAGTTCGAACGCCCGACGTTGCGCCAAGTGACTTCGAAGAGGAGGCACACGTGAATTCTAAATCAAGGGGGACGACATCTCCAAGCTTTTGGTCGATTCCCACCCCTTCCATCGACTTGGGCAACGTGTTGTTCACACTGCCGTAGTCCTCGCCCTTCGCAGCGCAACAAGCAACCGTAGCTACTAACAAGACTAGCAGCTTTGCGTGCGTTCGGATTCCAAGGACAACAGTCGGTGACATTTTCGCGGTACTAAGCCCCAGTAGCGGGTGCCATCTCCTTGAGGATCAACTTTTGTGCTTCGGTAATCGGGATGTAAATCACATCCTTCATTTTTGGCAGCTGCCCCTTCTCAGGAGCTGGTGCAGTTTCGTCAATCACGCTTTCCTTCTTATAACCGGTCAAAGAGTTCAATTGTTCACTCTTGATCTTCAGCGGTTTGTCCGCTTCCGTCCCAGTTTTGTCGACTCGCTCGTCTGTCCAGTTAACCATGTTGTAACAAAGGGCTTGCGTCCCTTGCAAAACCAACACCAACACCACGATGCTCAACACCGCAGCGTATGCGATCATATTCGTGTTTAAATCGTCGTAACGCGCCATTGCGTGATTTCCTTCGATTGCTCTCGTTCGTGGATTTCTTCACTCCCCGCCACCTGACCTCTTACGGACAAACGGCGTCGAGTACCAAGTGATTTCAGTAATGTACTATAGGAGTGGATTCGCGTACGTCAAAGCTTCCGGCAGACGTGGATCTCGCATTGGAACAAGCGGAGTTACGCTCGCCTTTGCCAAGAAGAACGCCAAGAAGACCATCAACATTCCCAATCCGCCTACAAAATGTCCTACCATCGGCATGAAATTAAACGGCCCCGCGTTCGGCATGACCAAGAAGGTCATGTCCAACCAGTGAACCACCAAAACCCATACCGCCCAAAAAGCGAGGCCCGCTCGGTGACGACGAACGTGTCGACTGATCGTTCCCAAGAATGGGATCGCAAAGTGCAAAGGAATTAAACCATAGGCCAAATACTGCCAGCCGTCATTCAGGCGGACCAAGTACCAATTCGTTTCTTCAGGGATATTGCCGTACCAGTAGAGAAGCAACTGGGAAAAAGCGATATACGACCAGAACATAATAAACCCGAACATGAACTTACCCATGTCGTGGAAATGTTCCGTGGTGATCAACTCGCGGACCTTGCCAGCACGTTGTAATGACATGCTGATAAGAATCATCGTGGCAAAGAAAGCCATCATGCCGGCAGCGAAAATGTAGACACCAAAAATGGTGCTAAACCAGTCTGCGTCAATGCTCATCACCCAGTCAAACGCGGCAAAGCTTACCGACAAAGCGAAAATCATGATGCATGGACCAGCCCACTTTTGACGTGCAAGCGAAGGCCCGATGTCCCCAGACTCGTCTTGCTCACGACTCCGCTTGAAGAACCACCATCCCATCGCACTCCACAAGGTAAAGTACAAGATGGCTCGTAGTGTAAACCATTCCTTGGTCAAATAACCAACATCAATCTTGGCTTTGATCACACTCGAGTGGACGCGATCGGGACGGTTCCATTCATACAACGAATCCATGTTGGCAAACAACATGATGATGATCGGTGCGAATACCACCGCGAGGAACGGAATCGTTTGCATGAGCAATTCAGCGATTCTCCGTACCGATGTACTCCAGCCTGCCCGTGCTACGAACTGCACAAGGATGAAAAACAAAGCTCCCAAAGCAATCGACATGACGAACATAAAGTTTGCTAAGTACGAATGCGCGAAGAACTTCATCGTCGCTTCGGATGAATTCTCGGCACCTCCTCCCGCGAACAGACTGAATGCAAATCCCACCGCCACGAGGATCACCCCCAAGGCAACCAAGATTGGCGTCAACGATTTCCAGCGTTCCGGCAATTGGATCGATTTAGGGTCGTACTTCAGGCTCATATCTGGTTTTTGCTTTGTTGTTTGAAACGTTTGAGTCGTTGATTGAATTTTGTTTGTTCGGCCGCTCTATCGACCAACGAAACCCGTGATCATCAAACGATGACCTCGAAGCTTTACTTGACGGTTGCCCCTGTACTCTCAGATGCACCGGAAACCGAAGGAGTCAAACTACTTCGTTGTTCAACAGGCACGTCTTCGATGTTCGCATTTCGGGAACGTTGCAATGCTTTCACATAAAGAACAACCGCCCATCGCTCCTTGGCACTCAGCGAGGATGCATACGAGGCCATCTTCCCTTGTCCCTTGGAAATCGTGTGGAAGATTTGCCCTACTGGCTGCTTTTGCACTCGATCCGCATGCAATGAAGTCGGTGGTGTCCAAGTGTCTTGCAACAAACTCGCTGCCCGCTTTGCGACCAAGCCGTCGCCGAAGCCGGAATAACCATGGCATGAGGAACAATAGGTCTCGTACTTCGTCTTCCCAATTTGCATGTGCTCTTCCGTTACCTCGATCGGCAACTTGTCAACCCAAGCATATTTCGGAGCCGTTCCGCCGTCTCCAACAACCGCTGGTGGGTTTACAGGAGCACTCGCAGCGGGTGCAGCCGCCGCGTCTTGAGCAGCTGGCTTGGCTTCTTCAGCAGGCTTCGTTGCGTCCGCTGGATCTTGATCGGTCGCAGACACAAACACGGCCTTGCGGTAGTCCGCAAGACTCATCTTTAGCGGATCATGACCAAGGTAGAACGGATCTTGTTCTTCAAGCTGCCCACGGGAAATCGTTCCTGGAACGGCTGGACGCATCGCTCGACCGTCCGCAAAAATCGTGGTGCTTTGTTGCGGTTTCTTCTTAGGTTGGAAATCCATATCGAAGAACACGTGCCAACGCGGTAAGTCACTATCGCTTGCACGCATGTTCAACACGATGGCAGCTGGGATCAGACCCGCCAACACCAAAAGCAATGCTCCTAACCAAATGGCCTTGGGCATGTGCACTGAGGAATTGTCTTCCATCACCTCATCCAACGATGTTGGATGGACTGATGACAAAAGCTCACGAACCGAATCTCGGTTGTAATACTTGTCGGTGGAATCGACATACAAGAAGAATCTATCGTTGGTTGCTCGATCGAACTTAGGATTGGTAAAGATTGGATTGCTGAACTTGGGCAACCCGTTCAATGCCAACATCCCAAAGACGGACGTAAAGGCGGAGAACAAAATCGTCAATTCGAACGATACTGGGATCGACGCGGGTGTGATCCCAAATGGCTTGCCGGAGATGATGTACTTGTAATCTACCCCGTTCATCCAAAACTGCATCACCAGTGCGGTGCACAATCCAGTTAAACCAGCACAAAGTACAATGAACGGCAAAATCGTCGGTTTGATACCCAACGCATGATCGATTCCGTGCACGGGAAACGGCGTGAACGCATCGGTTTTGGTATACCCCGCGTCACGAACTTTCCTAGCCGCATCAAGCAAATCGTGCTCGTTGGTGAATTCCGCCATCCAACCACACGCCTTCGGTGGCCGTGACTCGATGCTCTTCGTGGATTTATGTTCACTCATGTTTGATTACGCTTTTATTTTTGCCAGCCAACTTATCTTTTGATTCAACAACCTGATCAAGCTTTCGCTTGCATCGTCGTTTTAGTGCCCGTGACCATGAGCGTTCCCATGACCATGGTCTTCACCGTGCGAGTGTCCAAGCAACTCCGCTTCCGCGTGCTCTGCATGCTCCGCCGCTGCGATCGTTCCCTTCACTTCGGAAATCGCAATCGTTGGTAGGAACCTACAGAACAAAAGGAACAACGTCATGAACACGCCAAAGCTTCCGAAGAACATCAAACCGTCGAACATCGTCGGACGGAAGTAACCCCAAGAAGCTGGCAAGAAGTCCCGACTCAAGGAAGTCACTGTGATCACGAATCGCTCGAACCACATCCCGATGTTCACGAAAATCGACACGATCCACATGGCCACCAAATTCCGGCGGAACCACTTGAACCAGAACAATTGCGGCGAGATTACGTTACACGTAACCATGATCCAATAAGCCCACCAGTAAGGGCCGAATGCACGGTTGATGAACGTAAAGCTCTCGTACTGGTTTTGGCTATACCAAGCCATGAAAAACTCAGTCCCGTAAGCCAATCCCACCAGAGAACCCGTGGCGAGAATAATCTTGTTCATGTTGTCGAGGTGTCGCAACGTGATGAGATTCTCAAGCTTGTAAATCTTTCGCATCGGTACGAGCAACGTTACCACCATCGCGAAGCCGGAGAAGATAGCCCCAGCAACGAAGTACGGTGGGAAAATCGTCGTGTGCCAACCGGGCAATTGCGATACAGCAAAGTCAAAACTAACGACGGTGTGAACCGACAAAACCAGCGGCGCGGCCAAGGCGGCGAGAAGCGTATAAGCCTTCTCATAGACCAACCAATGTCGCGATGAGCCTGTCCATCCGAGACACAGGATGCTGTAAATCATCCGGCGAAACGGTGTCTTGCTCCGGTCACGGTATGTCGCGATGTCAGGGATCATACCCATGTACCAGAACACCAACGAGGTCGACGCATACGTACCGACCGCAAAAACGTCCCACAACAATGGACTACGGAACTGCGGCCACATCCAAAGATTCAAACTCGGGTATGGCAATAGCCAGAAAGCCAACCAAGCGCGACCGACGTGAATACCAGGATAAATCCCAGCGCAAATAACGGCGAAGATCGTCATGGCTTCCGCCGCACGGTTGATACTCGTTCGCCAATTCTGGCGGAACAAGAACAAGATCGCGGAAATCAGCGTACCGGCGTGACCGATACCAACCCAGAACACGAAGTTCACGATTGGCCAAGCCCAAAACACCGGGTTCATGTTCCCCCAGATCCCAACACCCTTGTAAATCAAGAATGCGATCAAGGTAAGAAACATCGTCGCGGTCAGCGAGGAGAACCCAAAGAGCAACCACCACAATTTCGGTTGCGGATCCTCAGCCACGCGACAGACCATCTCCGTAACCGAAGAATACGTCTGATTACCGGTGACCAAGGGTGCACGCCGCCCTGGGATGTCCTCTGTATTGTCGATTTCCCTTGGGTTATAGGAACTAGCTATGGTTGCCATGGTCACCTGAGGAATGTTCGTGGTCATGATTGTGATCGGAATGCCCGCCGTGCCCTGGTCGTGCAGGCTGCAATTGGCTCTTTGTCGCCAATCGCTTTGGTAAATTTCGGATGCGCGATAAATACAAGGTTCGAGGCTTGATGTTCAATTCATCGAGAACTGCATAAGACCTGGAGTCTTGATGAAGTTGATAAACGCGACTGGTCTTGTCGTTCAAATCTCCGAAAACAATCGCTTCCGTCGGACAAGCCTCTTGGCAAGCACTTCGGATATCTCCGTCGTGCACCTTGCCGTCACCCTTCGATCTAGCATAGATCTTTCCGTTTTGCACTCGCTGAATACAGTAAGTGCACTTCTCCATGACGCCCCGACCCCGAACCGTTACTTCAGGATTCAAGACCAATTGCTGGAGCTTCTTCGAAGCTTTCTCCCGCTTGTCTTGCCATCCGTAATAGTAACCGTACTCGTCGTTGTAGTTGAAGTAATTGAATCGGCGTACCTTGTACGGACAGTTATTCGCACAGTACCGAGTTCCAATGCAACGGTTATAAGCCATCGCATTAATCCCTTCTTCGGTGTGCACCGTCGCTGCAACAGGGCAAACCTCTTCGCAAGGAGCCGTCTCGCAGTGCGCACAAGCCATCGGTTGCATAACAACCTTTGGATCGATCGGGTGGTGCAACGAAGATTGCGACGTCAACGGATTCACGTCTGCTTGGAAGTATCGGTCAATTCGCAACCAATGCATCTCGCGTCCGCGAATCACCTGCTCTTTACCGACAATCGGAACGTTGTTCTCTGCCTGGCAAGCCACCACGCACGAGTTACATCCCGTACACTTGTTCAAATCGATCGCCATCCCCCACTTGTGGACTTGGTCAATCTTTGGCTCGTTCCATAGAGATTTGTTTTCAAAGTGACTCTCAACCACTTCTTTCGTGAACTTCGGGTTCTCCAAGTACTCAAACAGAGTTCCCTCTCGCACGAGTTGCGGAGCCCGCTTCGCGGTCTCGCCAGCACCCAAATCGTCGATCGCAAAGTGATCTTGGGTTGTTGCCAAACGATATGGCTCACTCGTTGGCAACGCACTCACACCGGTATACAAAGCTGCTTGATTCCAACGACGGAACGTCGAGAGATCGGTCCCAACCGCTCCGGCAATCGATCCACCAAGTTCCTTGGTCCGACCATAACCGTAGTTCACCGTGAAGGATCCCTCAGCATGCCCAGGCACCACGAACACAGGAAGCTTCACTCGGGAATCCCCAAGGGACAAGACAACCATCTCACCTTGC
>CAIJIZ010000478.1 GCA_903820735.1 uncultured Pirellula sp. | reverse complement strand
CGGCAGGAATCGAACCCGCAACCCCCGGTTTTGGAAACCGGTGCTCTGCCAATTGAGCTACACCCCTAAAGTCAAGTCGCGGGTCGATGCCCGCAACTGAACCACCAACAACCTGATCTTTCAAGCCGTTGGCGAACTTTGCCAAGATCCTTATCGGCCAATTGAGTTCCAAATCGGCCTTGAGATCTAACATTCAATACCGAGCACTACTCGATGATCTTGGTCACAACGCCCGAACCGACGGTCTTGCCACCTTCGCGGATAGCGAAGCGTACGCCGTCATCGATCGCAACGGTCTTTTGGAGCGTTACGGTTACGCGAACGTTGTCACCAGGCATGCACATTTCGGCACCGATGAGATCGGCCGAACCGGTCACGTCTGTAGTTCGGAAGTAGAACTGTGGACGGTATCCACTGAAGAATGGGGTGTGGCGTCCACCTTCGTCTTTGCTCAAGCAATAGACTTCGGCTTCGAACTTCTTGTGTGGGGTGATGCTGTTCGGCTTGGCCAAAACTTGACCTCGCTCGATTTCTTCACGCTTCACACCGCGGAGCAAGCAACCGACGTTTTCCCCTGCATGGGCTTCTTTCATTTCCTTGCGGAACTGCTCGACACCCGTGACAGTGGTTTTCTTCTTTTCTTCCATCAAGCCGATGATTTCGACTTCTTCACCAACCTTGATCATACCGCGTTCGATACGACCGGTAGCAACCGTACCACGACCTTCGATGCTGAAGACGTCTTCGATCGCCATCAAGAATGGCTTGTCTTCTTCACGGGTTGGTTGTGGAATGAAGGTATCGACAGCGTCGAGAAGATCGCTGATGCACTTCGAAGCAGCAGGATCTGCTGGGTTGTCGTACGCGTTACGTGCGTTTCCACGGATGATCGGGGTTTCTTCCCCTGGGAAGCCGTACTTGGAAAGCAATTCGCGGATTTCGAGTTCGACGAGTTCCAAGAGTTCTTCGTCGTCAACCAAATCGCACTTGTTCAAGAACACAACGATAGCTGGAACGTCAACCTGACGTGCGAGCAAAACGTGTTCCTTGGTTTGTGGCATCGGACCGTCCGCAGCGCTAACGACGAGGATCGCCCCGTCCATCTGTGCCGCACCGGTGATCATGTTCTTGATAAAGTCAGCGTGACCAGGGCAGTCGATGTGAGCATAGTGACGGTTTACTGTCTCGTACTCAACGTGCGATGCTGCGATCGTCACGGTCTTGGTCGCGTCGCGAACGGTACCGCCTTTGGCGATGTCCGCATACGTCTTGGGAGTTGCCAGCCCCTTGGCTGCTTGTACCGCCAGCAACGCACCCGTTGTGGTGGTCTTGCCGTGGTCGATGTGTCCAATCGTTCCAACGTTGCAGTGGGGTTTCTCGCGTTTAAATACCTCTTTGGCCATTTTGTCCTACCAACACCTAAATAAAAACCCTGAAAACCGTCGCCGTGAAGACACCACTCTTTGCGGCCATCACCCACGCGCAACACACAGAACTACAATTGACTGTTCCCAAGCATAAGCAAATTCTATAAACCTGCAATGCTTCAAGCTCTCGTCGACGACAAAAGCTGCTGATGGGACTTGAACCCATGACCTCTTCCTTACCAAGGAAGTGCTCTACCAACTGAGCTACAGCAGCGAGAACAGCAGAGCGGGTGAAGGGAATCGAACCCTCGTATTCAGCTTGGAAGGCTGCTGCTCTACCATTGAGCTACACCCGCAACCACGTTTGCACTGCCCAACAAGCTAGACGGGCAGAGCCGAAATCTTACCGAAATCTACGACCATCGACCACCCGAAAAGAGGATCTACTGCACGCAATTTCTGCTTATTTCGACTTCTCAACCCGCCGGGTGCTCGCTGGCACTGCCGACGTCCCCCCGGGAGAATGGAAGCCCCGGAGGAAATGGGAGGTGTAGGATTCGAACCTACGTAGCCGAAGCAACGGATTTACAGTCCGTCCCCTTTAACCACTCGGGCAACCTCCCGCCCAATACTTCTGTCAACCTTGGCTTTCGTCCGCCGCAATCTGAATCGCGACTTCTGTGTCTCTCCAAGTTGCTCTCTGTACCAAACCCGACAAAAGCCGGCGATGGGACTCGAACCCGCAACCTGCTGATTACAAATCAGCTGCTCTGCCAATTGAGCTACGCCGGCATCAGTAATTGGATCGACAACCCGTAACCCCACCCCCTTAATGCTTGACTCTGTGACGTCCGACCAACTGAGCCGATCGACGTTCCATGCTCAAAACATGGCGATGGGTTTGCGAGTCGCACTAGTGTACTGATGTCTAGTTCGCTCGCAAGGCGACTTTTGGATGAAACAACCGTTCGAGTCGAACTATCTGTTCGGTTTATTAGGCTGCTCTCCACAATAAAGAATCTTTTTATCGGGATTGGTTCAAGATCAATCCAAGTATTTCTGCTCGGGAGGACAAGTTTTCGCGGAAAACCCCTCGCATCGCACTCGTAGTGCACGATGCTCCTCCCTTGCGAATCCCTCGCATGCTCATGCACGAGTGACTGGATTCGATCATGACAACTACCCCGCGAGCCCCAAGCTTTTCTTCGATCATGTTGGCGATCGTCTCGGTCATACGCTCTTGGACCTGCGGACGACGTGCGACTTCGTCGACCACTCTGGCTAGCTTGCTCAACCCAACAACCTTGCCGTTGGGCAAGTACCCTACGTGGGCTTTGCCAGTAAAAGGCAACAGATGGTGCTCGCACATGCTATGGAATTCGATGTCTCGGACTAGCACGATTTCATCGTAATCTTCAGTAAATACTCGCTTCAAGTGAATGCTGGGGTCTTTGTGAAGCCCCGAGAAAATCTCGGCATACATCCGGGCGACGCGGGCCGGGGTCTCCAAGAGCCCTTCTCGGTCTGGATCCTCGCCAACGGCAACGAGAATTTCACGCACCGCTCGCTCAATACGGTCGTGATCCACCCGGAAAGCACTCCGCTCATTTGCCTTGTGTTCACTGCCTTGTTGACTCATCCCGACGTTTTTCTCTGTCACAGACTTCTTCCGTTTGTTGCTTTGCTCTTTGCGAATTCCTGCCGCTGGGCCACCATCCTGAGTTTCGTTGCGTCCCGATACACGCTTGCTACTAATCATAACCCCATTCTCCCAATTCAAGATCCCAAAACCGCAGATCGCCTGACTGCGTCCCGCCTCAGAACGCCCGGTATAGTAGGGGCTTGCCAAGCCTCCGAGCCCCAAGTCGGAACGTTTTTCCTTGCCTAGTACCCCTGGTTTGCAAAGGGTGGCTCACCCTCACGGCTAGGAAAATCGCTACACTCTGCATATCGAAGAATATCGAAAACGGTTTGCCTGACCATTCGGTGAATTCTCTCGCCAACACCCCACGGCCTGATACTCGGTACGGGCTGGGCACGTAGCCAGCATCCTAACGTTGAGGGTTCTGGCTGACTGGAATTCTGGTTGACTAGAATTCTGACTAATGACTTAACTTTTTCGGCTACTTTCAGTACTCGAGCTTCACTTCCACTATGCAATCCGCCTCCAACCAAAATCAATCTCCTACCAGCAACGGGCATGCTAAGGTCAGCATCGAAGACTTTCAGCAACTGATCCATCGCATGTACTACGAAAAGGATCTTCAACGGGGCATCCCTGGTACTTTCATGTGGCTCATGGAAGAAATCGGTGAACTCGCTTCCGCCCTCCAAACAGGGACTGACCGGGATAACCTCGAAGAAGAATTCGCGGACGTGCTCGCTTGGCTGGCAACCATCGCAAACGTGGCTAACATCGACCTCGCAGCAGCTATTACGAAAAAGTACGGCCACGGATGCCCGGGCTGCGGGCTGCTGGTGTGTGTCTGTTCCATCGAAGAAAAACCCTAGCACCTAAAGCGTATTCTCCCCTGGATACTGAAAACTGAATTGTTGGGTCTCTCGCTCAATGGGAATTGGCTCAACAAAATCTGGCCCAACAGAATCTGGCTCATCAAGAAATAGCTCACCAAGAAATAGCGCAAGGAGTCCTTAACAAATGATCGACGTTTCCGCTGTCAACCAACTGCATACCTCCACCGTCGCTCGCTGGCACCGCGAACCGATCGATCACCCTTACGGGGATCCAAACAATACGGAGCTCACCCCCTCTGATCCTCTTCCGATCATCTGCCAACAACACCAGTTCAACTACTTGTTATGGCACGAAGAGGACATCGCGCGATCACCCGATGTGTCGGATTCGCAGATCGCTTCGGTCAAACGCAACATCGATAAGTACAACCAAGCCCGCAACGACTGGATCGAGAAAGTCGATGACTGGATCACATCCGATCTCGAACGTCGCGGTATTACTCCAAGCCTCACCGCGAAACTCAATACAGAGACGCCAGGTTCTGCGACCGATCGGCTCTCGATTATGTCTTTGAGAATCTATCACCTCGAAGAACAACTTGAACGCGAAGGGATCGACCAAGCTCACATCGACAAAGTCTCGCATCGACTCGCGGTCTGCCGCATGCAATTTGCCGACCTTTCAAATTCTCTTCGGGAACTGCTCGCTGATATCTACTCGGGCGCAAAACGACACAAAACGTATCGCCAGATGAAGATGTATAACGATCCGAGTCTGAACCCTTATTTGTACAATCGGACGAAATAGCCCCGAGGGGCAACAAATTCAAAGGTAAAGTCGAAGTCAAAAGCAAAGGCTTGAATCTTTTATCGCCCATATCGACGGTTGTTTATTAACTGGCATTCATTAACTGGCATCGCTTACTATGCAACGACTGATTCCACTTTTGGGTATCGCGGTTTTCTTGCTAGCCGCTTGGGCTTTGAGTTCTCATCATCGCCGTATCCAATGGCGTATCGTGATCGGTGGAATGCTGATGCAGTTCTGCTTAGGTTTGCTGGTTCTGCAGTTTCCAGCAGGCCAATGGGTTTTTGAATCCATCGGGGCGGTCTTTACAAACCTTTTGGACTGCGTTGACAAAGGGGCTGGCTTTGTCTTCGGTGATGGACCTGTGAAAACCCCTAGCTTCGACGATCCCGAAGCGACCTCGCCAGCCTTCAAAGTCCACTTCGTGGCGTTCAAGGTTCTGCCAACGATCATTTTCTTTAGCTCTCTGATGTCGGTCCTGTACTACCTGGGAATCATGCAACGACTCGTCGGTGCGATCTCGTTGGTCATGCAAAAGACCTTAGGTACCTCCGGCGCTGAAACGTTATCGACCGCCGGGAATATTTTCGTCGGGCAGACCGAAGCCCCTTTGTTGGTGCGTCCTTATTTGAATACGATGACCAAATCGGAGTTGATGGCGGTTATGGTCGGAGGATTTGCGACAATCGCCGGCGGGGTAATGGCTGCTTATGTCGGCATGGGTGTCAGCGCCGTGCATTTGCTCACCGCAAGCTTGATGTCGGCTCCAGCCGCATTGGTGGTTGCCAAACTGATGCAGCCAGAAGTCGATACACCGGTTACCCTCGGACGTGTCGAAGCCACTCCGCCGATGGAAGCGACCAACGTGATCGATGCGGCGGCACGTGGTGCAAGCGACGGCATGAGCCTTGCCCTTAACGTCGCCGCAATGCTGATCGCTTTTCTTGGATTGATCTACATGCTCGATTCGATCGTTGAATACTCGATCGGTTTGGTGTCGCAACAACTTACCGGTCAACGCTGGAGCTGGAACTTTACGAAAACCATGGGGCTACTCTCCTACCCGTTCGCTTGGCTTATGGGAATCGAAACAAAAGATTGTTGGATTGCTGGCCAAATCCTTGGAACCCGTATCGTGGGTAATGAATTCATCGCCTACCTTCAAATGACACCGTCGAATAAGAATTTTGCAGAAGCATCGGAAAGAACCAAAACGATTTTAACTTACGCACTCTGCGGTTTTGCAAACGTGGGATCGATCGGCATTCAGCTCGGAGGCTTGGGTCCCCTTGCTCCCGATCGCCGAGCGGACTTGGTCAAGCTCGGAGTTCGCGCGATGATCGGCGGCTTGCTGGCTTGTTATCTCACGGCTTGTTTAGCGGCATTGCTTATCCCCTGATACAAGCGGAATACGAAATGGATGAGTCCACCCCCCCTGCCCTGCCGAAGCGAATTCGAGAAGCGATCGAGCGAGCTCGAGAGATTGCAAGCCGTGCGCACTGCCCTTACAGCCAGTTCCATGTCGGTTGTGTTCTGATCGATGCGTCTGGCCGATGGTTCGAAGGCTGCAACGTTGAGAACGCTTCCTATAGCGTCACGCTATGCGCGGAGCGAGTCGCGGCTTCTCAAGCCGTCGCGCAAGGCTCAAGGGATTGGAAAGAAATCATCATTGTCTCGCCGACACGAGTAAGCCCATGCGGGACCTGCCGGCAATTCCTTTTTGAATTCGCTCCTGACATGCAAGTCTACCTCGGAGATCTGACCACGGATGACGTGATCGGGCCCTTGGCTCTACGCGACTTCTTGCCGATGGCGATGACGCTTCAACAAACCGAACTACCACGCCGCAATTCATAAAGACATGTCCGATTCACAACCGACGCACGCATCAGCTTCCGCACTTGATGCTGCTTTCGAACCTGTCGCATCCCGCTTCATCGTCGGTATCGACTTGGGAACGACAAACTGCGCGATGGCTTTCGTGGATACCAAAAGCCGCGAGCCGACCAAAGTCGAAATTTTTCAAATCGAGCAACTCGTCGACTTCGGAACCGTTGATCAACTTCCTACGCTACCTTCGTTTCACTATGAACTTGCGTCGAGGGAGCTCGAAGGCGTTGATCCTAAGTTCTGTTTTGGAACGAGCGGCAATGCCACAGCAGTAAACGCTGCAGCAGCAAACAGGGCATCAGTAAACGCCGGCGCTTGTATCGTCGGGACCTTGGCCCGCGAGCGAGTGATCCAAGCTCCCGGTAGGGGGTTCGGTTCGGCCAAAAGTTGGCTCTGCCATGCTTGGGTCGATCGCACAAGCGATTTGCTTCCGTGGCAAGGGGACGATACGGTCGAGAAGATATCTCCGGTCGAAGCATCTCGGCGATACCTCGAGCATTTGCGGCGAGCTTGGGACCGCCGCTTTCCATCGAACCCGCTAGCGGAACAAGAAGTCGTAATAACGCTGCCCGCTTCGTTCGATGAGGTCGCAAGGCAGCTTACGTATCGAGCCGCACAGGGAGCCGGATTGGAGAACGTCTTGCTGATCGAGGAGCCGCAAGCGGCCTTTTATGCTTGGCTCGATCGACATCAAGGAGATTGGGACGAGTTGTTCGCCTCGGGCGAGAGCATCTTGGTTTGCGACATCGGGGGTGGTACGACGGATTTTACATTGATCCGCGTACTCGATGCGGTGGAGTCGACGAGCGAAGCAGGTGGGCTTGCACCCACCCTCGAGTCGAAGCGAATGTTGCGATTGCATCGTGTTGCGGTTGGCAAGCACTTGATGCTTGGCGGGGATAACATGGACTTGGCCCTGGCTAGGTTGTTGGAAGTTAAGTTTAGCGGCTCGGAGCAACTCTCTGCGCGGCAATGGGAGTCGCTGATCGGGAACGCACGGAAGGCGAAGGAGTTGCTGCTGGGCCAATCATCAACAGGCCAGTCTTCAACAGGCGATTATTCGATCACCCTTTCCGGGGGTGGATCGAAGCTGATTGGTGGCAGCAAGACGATTGTTGTCGAGCGGGACTGGGCGCAGCGTACGCTTATTGACGGATTCTTTGGCAAGGTACCTTTAGATGCGAAGCCGGCGGAGAACCAAGAGGGATTTCAGGAGTTTGGATTACCGTATGAGAACGAGCCGAATGTTCATGTTCATTTAGCGAATTTTCTTTGGGAGCACCGGTGGGATGGGCGCGTGCAAGCACGCGTTGAGGGGCACCCTGATACACTAGGTCCGGGTGTTGAGCCGGGGCAAGGAGTCGATGGTGTTGCCCGGGAGGTTGGTATTGCCCAAGAGAAGAGAGCGGCGCGACCGGATTGGGTACTGTTCAATGGCGGGGTGCTTGAGTCCTCGTTGGTCCAGCAAGCGATCCTCGAACAGATTCGCGAGTGGTTTGTCGATGAGGATGATCCGAATTGGAAACCGAAGGTGCTTGCGGGCAATCGATTGGACTTGGCGGTTGCGCAAGGAGCGGCGGTCTTTGGTTTGGTTCGCAGAGGGGAAGGGGTTCGGATTGATGCGCGGTTAGCGAAAGCTTACTACATGGTGGTCAGTCAGGAGCCGAAGCGAGTGGTGTGCGTGATGCCGGCAACGGCGATGCCTTTGGATCGTTATCGGTTAGATTCGCAACCTTTTGACTTGTTGGTTGGAGAGCCGGTGCAGTTCCCGTTGGTTTCGAGCAGTTCGCATTTGAATCATGGGTTTGGAGAAGTGCTTGCGTTTGATTCGGCGAGCATGACCGACTTGGCACCGATATGCACGGTGCTTGAAGAGCCGGGGCGCAAGGGAAGAGAGTTGATTCGAGTGCAGCTTGAGACCGAGTTAAGTGAGATCGGGACGCTCAAGCTTTCGCTTGCTCGAGTCGATGGGCAGCAGCGGTGGAACTTGGAGTTTGACGTACGTGGTGCTCAAGCCGCTGGGCACTCGTCGGGGGGGGCTAAATCGCAAGAGCCTGCAAAATCGCAGGGGCTTGATAAATCGCAGGGGCTTGATAATCGAGGATTGGATCAAGCAGTACAGCGGGTTGTGCATCAGGAAGTTGTAGTGCGGGCATATGCCGTGTTGGATCAGATATTTTCCGAGGAGGGGAAGGTCAAGCCGAAGGAAGCTTTTTCGATGATTGCGAAAGAGGTCGGCATAGCGAAGCGGGATTGGCCAGCATCCTTTTTGCGAGAGGTTTGGCGAGGGTTGCTCGATCGAAATTCCGGACGAATGAAATCGGCCGAGCATGAAGGAAGGTGGTTGAATTTGGTCGGTTGGTCACTTCGTCCTGGGTATGGTTTTCCGGTCGACGATTGGCGAGTGCAAGCGACATGGAAAGCGGTGCACAACAAGTTGGCTCATAAATCGGCAGCGAACGTTTCCGAAGCGATTGTATTATGGCGGCGCATATCGGGAGGGTTTACGGCAGGGCAGCAGCAAGCGTTGTTTCAAGACACTTGGCCGCGAGTACGAGGGATGTTAACTGGCAGTGGGCAGGAGCAACTGAATCTCAATGTAGCGATCGAGCAACTGCGGTTGCTCGGTTCGCTTGAGCGGCTGAAGGTGGGAGACAAGTCATCGATGGTCGAAGGAGCGTTTGCGGGACTTGGCAGACGGAAGCTTGAGCCATTGTACGACGGGATTCTGTGGATGATTGGGCGGCTTGGTAATCGAGTACCGGTGTATGCGACGATACAGCAAACGCCTTCGATAGAGAGGGTCGAAGGATGGATATCGAAGTTGCTTGAGTTGCCGGAGAGCGTTCAATCAAAACCTGCGTATGGGTTAAGTTTGATGTTGTTAGGAAGGCTGACAGGGGATCGATATCGGGACGTGCGGGTGGGTTGGCGAGAGCGAGTCGAAGCGAGGTTAGAGGAATTAGGTCATGCTCGATTAGCGAGTCTAGTGATTCAAGGTGGTGGGTTGGATCAAGAGCAGTTCGACACCGTCGTCGGCGAGTCGCTCCCATTGGGTTTTACGTTGTCTTCTTGAGATTGCGGTGGGTTCAAGTCGCAGCCTACCCCCGCAGCCTACCCCCGTAGCCTGGCCCTCTGAGGCCGGGCGAGGGGGACGAGTGGCTCATGCAAAGACGCGAAGACGCAAAGAAAGAAGTTCCCTTGTTGGTAGCGCAAGGGAAAGAATTCCCGATCAATTCGTTACTCCCCTTCACCTCCCAGGGGAGGAGAAGGGGTTGGGGGATGAGGTGGGGAAACACGCGCAGTTTGTGTTTTGCGAACAGCATGGGTTACGACAACTATCCTCCTAACCCAACTCATGGTTGACCTGCAGCAAGCAGCTTCAAGCGTAGTCCAGTGCTCTTCCCACCCTCATCCCCCCCGCCCCTTGCTCCCGCCCAAGCGGGCGAAGGGGAGCCAAGACAGT
>CAIJIZ010000477.1 GCA_903820735.1 uncultured Pirellula sp. | reverse complement strand
GCGGTGTTATAGACACCGGTGGAGTATCCGTTATTGCTAGCCGCCACACCTGCACCAGGTACCCCATAGGGACTTGGACCAGTCGCCGAACCAGCCAGTCCGTTAGGCATCGCTCCGTTAGGCATCGCTCCGTTTGGCATCGCTCCGTTTGGCATCGCTGCATTGGGCATTGATCCGTTAGGCATCGAAGTTCTCGCCATCGAGCCACCGGGCATTTGAGCGTTGGGAACAGAGCTGGGTGTGTTTCGTGTAGCTGGGCTTATCGGTCCGGAACCACTCGAGGAACCTCCGGATGACGGGTTACTGGCTAACATTGCCGGAGTAGTGCTTACTCCTGATCCGCTTGGGGTCGACGAAGCAGTGGTTGAGGAAGGAAGTGCATGACTTGGTTTGGTTCCCGTCAACGTGTTCTCAGAAGGTTTTCTCGACCACGAGAACATGTTCGAGCCTGGCATTTTCCAACCCGATGAGCAACCGACTTGCGTGCAAGTCGCGACAGCGAGCAACAAACCGACTCGGATCCATGATGGAAATCGACTGAGCATAGCGATCAACCTCGGTAAGTGGGCCCCGGGGGGCGAATGAGTCAAAAGGGGCTATCTTTGAAACGTAAGACTCCGGCGGATGCTCCGCAGGGAATGGTATCGGCAGCCCAGGGCCTCGCAGTCCACGCAATCGGTAAATATTGCCAAGACCGCCTAGTCCGAACCGTGCATCGATGCCAAACTATTTCTTTCCTACCCGGGATTTAGCAAATCCTCAGGGCAAGCGTCAACCGAGCTTTCATAATTCCAACGCGGAATAAGTCCGCTGAAATTACAGATCTTGCTAAAACGCAAGCCGTTTCCTTTCCATTGCTGAAATAGAGCCAAATCGAATGCTGCTAACGGAACATGAAATCACTCTTCGCGTCCATTACCACGAAGTCGATGGTCAAGGCCGCGTTCACAATTCTCAATACTTGAACTACTTTGAGAGAGGTCGCGTCGAGATGCTACGGGCTTCGTCTATCTCCTACCGCGAGATTGAAAAAGCTGGAATTATGCTCGTAGTACGCCGAGCCGAGCTTCAATTCCACTCCCCTGCTCTCTTCGATGACGTTCTTGTGTTGCGAACACGATTGACCTACTGCCACGGAGCTAGAATCGAACATCAGTATCAGCTCTTTCGCCCAAATGATCTCGACGCAGATGGACTCTCCAAAGAAACACTGCTCGTCTCTGGTGTCACCGAAATCGGTTGCATCGACAACAAAGGTCGCGCCCGGCGATTGCCCCCTGAACTGCAACTGAACATGCGTGGGAACTCTTAAAAGCACCCGACGAAATCCACCAATTATGAACGCTTCAAACAAAAACCACTCATGGCTCGCTCCCGTCGAAACGTGGCTCGCAAAACAGTCTTCACAGGTCCCATTAAGATTCCTTGCTCCAGAGACAACGGGCTCTGCTCGAAGCGAACTGAAGGATCTATTAAAAAAGCATCCGGCGATTCGAGGGTCGTTTCTCGAAGCCCTTTTATGGTTGAGAATCGGTTGTATGGAGCCGGCGCACAGCTTGGTCCAAGACTCCACTGAGGGACTCGGTGCTTACATCCACGGTTTTTTGCATCGGATGGAAGGGGACTACTGGAACGCAAACTATTGGTTCCGAAGGATTCGAGACCCGAAACTTCTTCAAGACATCGCCGAGAATCTCACCAACCAAGGACTTTTCGCGGCCGACTTGACCGATGCCTGCGAGCAAGCTTCGAACGCCAAGAATTCGCTTGTCAAAAATCCCCCAGAGAATCAATCACTTGGAAATCAATCGCTTGGAAATCAAATCACGGACGAATGGCTAGCAATGTTCAAGATCGCACTCGCATCGACTTGACCTTGACCCAAGCGAACGGGACTTTCTAAACTCGCCAACATCGATATTTCCCATGTCGATATTTCGCGCAAAAACGAAAGGAATCTGTATGCGAGTGACAAGATGGACTCTGGCCCTGTTGGTTGCTTCCCAATGCGTTGCGGGAGCCCCCGCTGTTTTATTTGGGCAAGACCAAGTAGGTAGGGGGCCGGCGGTAGGTGGATCACCTCAATCGGGGGCTACCAAGCCAGGGGTAACAGCAAAACTTACAGCGACCCCGACATCATCGCGCAGCATTACGGACAAACCCGCACCAAATAACGCAATTCCCGGGGCGGCAGGTCAAGGTGGACCGACTGCTTCTGGGCCAGCTTTGGTTGCTATCGTCAACGGCCAACAGATCACTCTCCAAGACTTAGCTAACCAATGCGTGATGCACCATGGGGAAGAAGTCCTCGAGAACATGGTCAACCGCTACTTGATCCTTCAAGCTTGCCAAGAGCGAAAGATCGAGATCACGCAAAAAGATGTCGATGACGAAATCGCACGCATCGCTTCGAAGTTTAACTTGAGCGTCGCGATGTACTTGAAACTCCTCGAAAACGAACGCAATGTTCTTCCGGAGTACTATGCTTCAGATATCGTCTGGCCAATGCTTGCTCTGCGGGCTTTGAGCAAAGAGATGTTGCAAGTCTCTCCACAAGACATCGATCGGGCTTTCCAAAGCGAATTCGGCCCTAAGGTCCAAGTTCGGATGATCGCTTGCAAGGACTTAGCCAAGATCCAACCGTTGCATCAACAAGCCACCGACAATCCAGAACTCTTTAAAACGCTTGCTCGCGACAACTCCGAAGATCCTGCGAGTGCGAGCGTTGAAGGACTGTTGCCACCGATTCGCCGTGGTGGTGGAGACGATGTGGTCGAGCAAGTCGCTTTTGGATTGCAACCTGGTCAAGTTTCGAAGATCTTCCAAGTTGGTGACATCAACGTTGTCCTTCAATGCGTACGACACTTGCCGCCAGCCAATCCGCCAGCCGCCCAGTTGGCCGAGATTCAAACACGCATCAAGGCAGAGTTGGAAGAAGAGAAACTGCGCGGATCTGCCGAGACCATCTACACGGAGCTGCGCAATCGCTCCCAGATCGTCTCCGTTCTTGGCAAGCCCGAACTGCAACAGCAGTACCCCGGAATCGCAGCGATTATCAACGGTCAGAATGTAACGATGGCCGTTCTCGAACAAGAATGCGTCAAACGTTTTGGTATTAAATTGCTCGAAGGTGAGATCAACCGCAAGCTTGTTGAAGACGCATTGAACAAGTCCGGAAAAGCGGTCAGTCAAACCGATGTAGATGAAGAAATCCGTTCGACAGCCACTTACTACGGTTATCTTCAAGCAGACGGTTCACCAGATATTCAGCGTTGGATCGCCGATGTTCTGCGCGATCAAGGCAAGAGCGTAGAAGTCTATATTCGCGATGCGGTCTGGCCGACGGTAGCACTTAAGAAATTGTGTGCGGACCAAGTTCAAATCACCGAAGACGATGTTCAACGGCAGTTCGAAGCCAACTTTGGCCAACGCGCTGAAGTCCTCGCTGTCGTATTCAGCAACCAACGCACAGCGCAAGAAATATGGGAAATGGCGCGCAACAAAAACACCGAACAGTTCTTCGGTGAACTCGCGAACCAATACTCCGTCGAACCAAGCTCACGTGCGAATTTCGGCAAAGTCCCACCTCTTCGCAAGCACGGAGGGCAAGCCAATCTCGAGAAAGCTGCTTTCGCTCTTAAGCCGGGTGAAATGTCTGGCATCATCGAAATCGGTGGACAATACGTCATCCTTCGCTGCCAAGGTTTTACACAACCTGTTGTTCAAGACATCAATGCCGTCCGCGAAGACTTGGTTAAAGATGTCCATGAGAAGAAACTCAGCAAGGAAATGGATGCGACCATGGCCAAACTTTTTGCTGATGCTCAGATCACCAATATCTTGAACCCGAAGAAGAGTCGAATTGGAAACGTCGAAACCCAAGCTTCTCTGGACGAACTGAAGAAATCGCAAATCAATCGATAGACCTGCGACCTGCAAATAACAGGTCAATTCCTTAACCGACACCATCGAAGTTCGGTGAAAGTTTCAGCGTGGCCAATGTTGCAAATGTCGACGAAGAATCGGGGATCACGTCATCGTATTCCCCGCGAACGACGACTCGCGATCGATATTTCCCTTGTCGCACGCCGCGTACCTAGCTTTCCCGTGCTTCGCCGGATGGATCTTCAACCCATCGAACTATGGCGTCAAGAACTTAAAGCCTCTGGAAAACGAATAGGCTGGACCGCGATTCTCGCCTATGCATACGGGTCGGTATGCCGCGAACTACCTGAACTTCGCGATGTCTATATCGCAAGACCCTTCCCATATATGTACCGTCATCCCGAACCGGTCGCATCGATAACTATCCATCGGCCCACCTCGCCCGAAACCCCATACCTTGGACGTTTGGTCTGGGGGCGATTCGTCTGCTCGGAAACTGCGAACCTACAAAACTATCAAGACCAGCTCGACGCATGGAATTCCATGCCCGTCGAGCAGATCTACCCGGACGCATTGCGGCTAGAACGCTGGCCGACTCCCATCCGACGTTTGCAATGGTACCTGCTGATGCGATGGACGGGACGCAAGCGAGCAAAACACTTGGGAACTTTCAGTATTTCAAGCTTAGCTCACCTCGGTGCTCTCAACGGTTACCACCCTTTGGTCACCACCACGAGTCTAGCCATGGGACCGGTCTCTCCGAACGACCTTACCGAAATCGTCTTGCTATGCGATCACCGCGTTGTCGATGGGGTCCTAGCCGCAAAAGCATTGGAAATGCTAGAAAAGCGACTCGAAGAAATACCAAAAAGTTTAGCAAGAAACAGTCGTTTTCCATGAGTAACTCCACTAGACGCCAAAAGTACTAACTAATACTATTCAAAAGCCCCTGCTTTGTTGCCTTTCCGTTACCCGTCGGATACTCAACTAGCTTCCACGCTCGAAACACCCAGAATATGAAAACCTTCCACGCCACCCTAGGACGCGCTGCGCTTACGCTCGCCCTCGCATTACCCCTGCTAATGCCTCTTGTCGGATGCGAGAACAACCGCCGAGAGTATCTCCTAGCACTTGAGAACAACGATCGTTGCATCGAACAAGCTCACGTTGTTAGAAGAGATTTGCTCAATAACTTGAAGCTCGGAAATTTTGCAGGAACGGAGTCCGCTTCCAAGTTACAAATCAGCCTCCAAGAGAAGCTATCGGTAGCGATGTATTCTCTAGATCGCTATCGTCCGCGCAATCCGGATCCGGTAGCTTTTGAAAAATATAGTCGCCTCGTCGCAGATCTTGAAACTCAACGCGACGAAGCTCAGAAAGCCTTCGATAACGCTTATGCGGCAGCCCAAGTCGACGAAGGGATCGAACTGTCGAAAAAGCTTCGTACCATCGAACTGCAACTTGCAGATGCAAGCGAAAAGCTCAAGAAGGCGAAACCGCTTGATCATCCAACGACCGCTTCCGCCGGGTCAAAAGTCAAATAGCCCAACGGGCGAATCAATTGCACGTAGGGTGTGGTGAAGCGGTCGGCCGATTAATTCTTAATCAACCGCAACATCCCAAGCACCCTGCATTCCATCCGCAAGCTCAAATCAACGACCGCGGAACCCACCAATGATAACCGCATGCGTGTTCGCAATTCGCGGTTAGCCTGAAAGGTTTGACTACCGCTTCGCAGGCAGGCGGGAGTAAGGGGGAGACGCGATTAAATCAATCCTTGCCCCCAAACGCAACACAACTGGGTATGGCTTTCTTTGCGTCTTTGCTTCTTTGCGTGAGACTTTGGTTTAAAGCCGAGGGGCAATCAATTTCTAAGTGACGCCTCGCTGCGCTCGTGATGGCGGCCCGGGAGGACCGCCCCACGTTTCAGACCACCCCACATTTCAAGCCACTACACATTTCAAGCCACTACGCGTTTCAAGCCACTACGCGTTTCAAGCCACTACGCGTTTCAAGCCACTACGCGTTTCAGGCCGCCTCGGGATGCTTGTCGGGATGAAGATATATAAACGACTTCCCAAGTCGCCCGCCGTAATTACCGGCTGAGATTCGAACCAACCCCTCAACTCCCAATGCGGCTTCGATCGCCAAATACGTCGCTTGCGCAACCGCATTTAAGTTCGCCCCATTGACGATAATCTCCATGATCGATCGCACACCATCGGGTACTCGGGATCTATCCCCAAGCTTCTCGCGCAGCGTCGGGCAGTATTCTGCGTAGGTGCTCGCAATCAAGAACTTATAGCTGCTCCCTGCTTTACTTGCACTTGCGGCAACGCCACCTGGAAACGTCGTGATGACTCCAGGTGCAAGATCCGCTGCGCGTCCGGCTCGCTCAGCCGCTTCGATCGCCGCGTCTTCGCTCGTAGCCAAAAACCATAGGTTCCCACCCATAATTCCGTCGGCGTAACCAAAGCGACGGCTCAGGAAGAACTCTCCTCCTAGCGTGGGAATCGTCCAACCCTTCTCGCCGTTCATCTCGCTTCGAAACTGATGACCATCCCCGAAGTACGCGATTTTACGTCCAAGCTTGAAGTAGGGGTCCGAATCTAGCGCATTGAATAGGCGTGTGGTCGGGCAGGTAAGTACATTCTGAGAAAGTCTCGCTAAGAGCACCTTTTCCAAATGCTCGACACGATCCTTGCGAAACCTTGGGACATGGAATTGCAAATACGCGCCGATCCGCCCGTCCGGAGTCTTTTGCCCAGGACTCGTTCCGTCGACAATCCCCTCGATGCCAGCTTCGCAATCGCACAGAATCGTGCTGCTTGCGTGCCCAGTGGCTTTTTGGCAAGCAGCCAAAAGCCACTTTTCGTCACGTGCGGTCACGAGCACTCGGCTGTAAAGACTGCGGAAAGCTTCTGCATACGTGTCTTCTACCAAAGCTTGCCATTGAGGGCTCGTCCATGGCTCAGCACTTGAGGGGTTCGTCGTCGATTGCATAGATTGCCTTTCAAACTATTTGCGACCACGACCAGCGTAAACCGCAGACTCTGTGACTACTTTGTCCATGTAAATGTCATGAACATCCATGGGGATCTCTTCGAACATCTGGCATTCGAATGCCAAAGCGACCAAGGGAGTACTCGGTTTCGCGTGCTCAAGAAGCTTGTCGTAGTAGCCTTTACCGTGCCCGGTACGACCACCTTCACGATCGAACGCGACTCCGGGAACCATGATCAGATCAAGGTCTTCAGGTTGCAATTTCTTGGCCGCGACATCGCGCAACTCAGCTTTGGGCTCAAGGATGCGATACATCCCGAGTTCCAATTCATCCATGGTCTCAAGCCAAAACAATTCGAGCTCCCCGTCCACGCAATACGGAACGACGATCCGTTTGCCGCTCTTCAAAGCTTCCGGTAACGCCTGCCGCGTGCGGACTTCGTCCCGCACATCGACATAGAACATCACAGTTGATGCAGCTGCATATTCGGGCAAACTAAGAAAGCGAGCAAGAATCGCATCGGAAACCCCATCTTTATCCGCTTGGGTTCGACGGTTATCGTGCGCCTGCTTGCGGATCGCACCCTTCTTCTCGGCTACTTCGTTAAGCGGCACACCGCCTGAATCATTCATATCGGGGTCTCATTGAAAAAACGTACAAGTCGAATTAGGTGCTCGTATGGTACCGACAGTATCCCATTTTGTCACGGATGCTGTTACCTACGGCACGGCAATATCTGGGGGTCCGCAATATCTGCGGCACGGCAACAAGTATAGCACCGCAATACCTATGAAAACGGATCTATGGCACCGGACTCTCTAAGACCGGGGCATTGCTTGTTAGAAGACGAGCTAAAGGGTTTTCTAGGAGCACTTTAGGAGCACCGTTAAGAACATTGCCCCTAAGGCTTTTCCGCACCCTTCGAGAGCTTCTTAAAGTAGGCTTCGATGACCTCACGGTAGTGGCTTGGCAAGTCTTTGGTCATACTTTGAAGGGCCTCTTGCCGTGCCGCCGGAGGTAGATTCCCCCAACCTGACTTGTCGCCGATATCCTTGTTGTCGACTTCCCCTTCGCCACTTGAGCCTCCCGGAGTTGACTGGTCGCTGGCATTCTGCTGCTGAGAGTCCTTAGGCTGATTTTGCTGTTGCTGCTGGCGCTGTTGTTGCTGCTGCTTGCGCTGCTGTTGTTGTTGCTGCTGCTGTTGCTCCATCTTTTCGATCATCTTGTCAAGCTTTTCGATGATCGCTTGTTCCTGATCCCGGACTTGTTTTCCCGTGCGTCCTAAGGACAAACGACGTTCTACATCGTTCATCATTCGAGCAACCTCGTCGAGAGAGTCTTCTTTCAAAGGCTCGATATCGGACAACATTAGCTTGGCGGTAATCGCGTACCGGCTCGGAAGCTCCATTTCGCGCTCGAGGAGCTTCCGCAAGGAATCTTCGCAAGGCTGTTTCATCAGGAGATAGTGTTGGCAGACGGAAAGCGAAAAAAGATAACTCGATGGATCGCTAACCGAATCGATCGACATCGTATTGAGCAACGCAAAAGCCTCGTCGATCCGCTGATGTTCGATCAAGCGGCGTGCAAATGCGAGTTGCAAATCCGGCTTGAGCCATACGGGAATCGCTCCGTTTGCCACCAAAGAACTAAGTTTGCCTTCAAGCATCTTCGGGCTTGCATCCGACCAGAAGGCCTCTAAAGCCAAACGGTAGTCTGCAATATCAGCGTCCGCTTTCGAAGCAATATCCAAGATCGCGTTATGCAGATCGAGTCCACGTTTCGACCCGATCGATCGGGCTTCATCAAGCAACGAGGCTTTACCCTCCTGCCCATTGAGCCACGTCGCGATGCGTTCAAGCCAAACTGTGCCCTCTTGCCATGCCCAACTTGCCTTCTTCTCCAATCCCTGACTCCCCTGAGCATCGAGGCCATCCTGGAATCCGGAATAGCTTATGAGAACCGCAGGCGAGCCTGCCTTCGCTTCATCAACAACCGAAAGGTTAGTGAGCAATTCGCAACCCAAAGGGATCGAAACGAACATCCAAGGTAACGCAGCGGTTCTAAAACTTCGAATCAACGCTCGCCTCGCTTTCATCATTGCTGTCAGTTCAAGCCCGCAGCCGATAGTCCCTAGGTACAAACCCTCGTTCGAATGCTCAACCGTCCAAGGTGCTCGGTAGCGAGTCATGAAGGCATCCAGTGCAGTATACAACTCTGCGAAGTGGAAATCGAGGGAAATCGTAAACGCATGCGCTGGCCGCCCCCAAAATGCCCAATAGAAATACCGAGAAATGAGAACCAATGAAACAAACCAAAAAGACAAACAGTGAAAAGTTGCCGACCGCAAGCCGATTCTTTGACGGATTCTGAAGAACAAACATCTCACAGAAGTTATGATAAATGTGGGTCAGGGCCCCGCAAAACGGTTCGGCTAAGCCCCAAAAACACCCTTCGCCCGATGCCACTGTCGCTCAACCAAGGTTGACAGATGCTGCCGCAACCGAGCACTCCTCCGGGAAATTCATTCATGCTAAACAATCAATCGATACGCACTTCGCTGACTCTCTCGAGCGCTCTATGGTTAGCCTTGCTCGGTAGCTTGTCCGCCCAAACGCAGAATCCAGCCCAAGTTTCCAACGCAGCCCCTCTGCTTACGGTCACCGCCCAAGAATCGGTAACCCTAAAGCCGATCGCAATTCAAATGCGAACAACCTTTCGCGCGGAAGATCGAACAGCAGCCGATGCGGTTACAAAACTTCAAGACCACTGCCAGAGCGCCCAGAAAATGCTGATTGACCTTGCGCAAACAGCCAACATCGGTGAAGGCAAAAGCAACTTCCAGTGGAATCTGCCCGTCCTCGGCCAAAGCGTCCCATTCGTCGACAACCCGGAGACCGCGAAGCAATGGTTGCGTCGCCAAGCTGCTCAGATGCAAGTAAACAATCCTCAAATGCGCGGCAAACTTCGTGAAATGCTCCTTCAGGAAGAAGAAGATCTCGACGGAGAGGCCGACCCACTACCCCTCGTACATAACGCCTCGAAACGCCTCGTCGCCGAATGGGCAATCAACCCAGATCAACTAGATGCAGCCGTCGAATTCGGCGCAAAGCTTCGTCAAATCTCCCAAGACAAACTCTTTCGCGGGACAAAGCTTCGAGTTCAACTCTCCGAAGAAGAGCTTGAACAAATCATGCCCTTAATGGGCGCTTCAGCTTACGTATCCTCTTCTTCATCAAACATCACATCCGCCGGCGAAGGCCAAGTTCTCTACGTCGGCGCATTGAGCGAGGATGAAGAAGCCCAAGCCATGAAAAGAGCCTTCGAACGGGCAAAGGGTCAAGCCGCTAGACTTGCCTCTGCAGCAGGAAAACAGCTCGGAGAAGTCAAAATGATCACCACAACCAGTCAGTCCCCAACCTTCGCGAACCAAGTCGTAACGGCCAACGGCAGTATCGCTACGACCAACTCTGCGCTGGAATTTCAAGATCGCGCAGAAAAGAGATGTCTACACCCAAACCCAAATGAACTAGTTCTGTCCATCTCGGTTCAAGTAGGTTTCGAAATCCGATAGTTTCGAACCACTCGGCGAATCATCCAAACAGCTGTTCCGACAGCAAGCAATGCTCCCAAGACAGGGACAAAATGCTCCGGGCTTGTCATTGCGTGTAGCAAAGTACTAACTCCATCCCCACCATCGACCACTGGCCCGTGTCCGGCGTGTCCTAGAATCATCGTAAATGAGGTTGGTAATTCTATAAGTGTTGTTAACAATGGCATCATAGTCCTGCTGGTTCGGTTCGAATAGGATACGGGTCGGCGACGAGTATCCAAAGCGGGCTTTATCCTACCGAAGCGATTCGAGGGATTGAACCCCAACCCCCGGCAATCGACCGGAGAACTTGCCGTTCCGTCCAACTTTTCACCCCAACACCGGTCCGCAACCCCGCACAGGTGCCCAATGCCCGATGCTCCCTTGGAATCTTCGTCGAAGGCAACCTCCGTTCCCGAGGCGATCCCAGTCGTCAATGGCCACGGCGTTCAAGGCCCCAATGCCAACAGCACCGATACGAGGAATAACACCCGCCAACGAAAAGGCGCTGGCCCATCTTGGATGTGGCTCGCCACCGCCGCAGCCGCCCTGCTGAGCTTATACCTGTTCTTCCAGACGTACCAGAATCAAGGCGAACTGATTGTGATCGACTTTGAGGAAGGGCACGGACTCTCACCCGGGGATTCGCTTCGCTATCGAGGCATCGAAGTCGGACGGGTAGAGAAAATCGGACTGCAACCATCCAAAGGTTCAGGACACACGGCGGGAATCGAAGTTGCGGTGCGTCTGACTCCCAACGCCAGAAAAACGATCACCGACGGTACCTCCTTCTGGATCGTTCGCCCCATCGTATCGATTGAATCGATTCGTGGACTCGAAACGATCGTCGGTCCGAAGTATATCGGCATGGAACCGGGCGCTTCGGAATTTGCGAATACGAAACGCTTTCAAGGACTTGATTCACCACCATCGATTCGTCCTAAAGAAGGCTCCGTGGAAATCATCTTGGATGCGACCAAGCGATTTAGTCTCGATAGCGGCACACCGATCTTGCATCGGGGCTTTCATGTCGGCGATGTTTTGTCGGTCAACCTCGCAAGCGATGCGAGAAGCGTGCTAGTTCGGTGCGCTATCGATCCGGAATACCATGAGCTCGTGCGAAGCAATACCAAGTTCTGGATGCGATCCGGCTTGCGCTTTGGACTCGGAATTACCGGTGTATCCCTCGAAGCCGATTCATTGGGCCAAATTCTCTACGGTGGAATCGAGTTCGCAACACCAGACCATCGAGGGAAAATAGTAAGTACAGGCGCACGCTTCCATCTTCACGAACGCCCCGAAGATGAATGGACGCAGTGGAACCCCTCTCTGCCCTATGGTGCTCTTTGGGAAAAACTTCAACGTCAATCGCCCGTCTGCTATCGAACAAGTCTAACTTGGAAGCAATCGTCCTTCGGATTCCAAGTCACCAAGCAGAAGCTTGGATGGGCACTCCTCTTCGATGACGGAACACTTCTGCTCCGCGAAGACTTCGCTAGGCTTCCAGCAAGTGCCCTTGAAAATTCTGGCCAACTTGAAGTTGCAGGGGTCAGCATTCCGCACGAAGCCCTCGCATTGAGCACTTCAACGGGCCCAACACTCCACTCCCAGATACCAATGTCCTACAATGCGAACTCGTCGATGTTGCGGTTGCGACTCCCTTCGGCTCCCACAACTGCTGTTCCGCCACTCGACCCCATGGAATTTCTACAACCGGTCGGCGAGCCTATCGATGACGTGCTGATCGTCTCCCCCGAAACCGACCGATCACTCCTTGTCGATAAATCGCGAATCACGCAGACCGATCAAGGGCTCGTTTTAGACCCGTCGGTCAATCTGCCGGATGATCTCGATGGTGCACCGGTGGTAGATATCCGACGCGGCCGTTGGCTCGGGGTCTTACACCCCGGCCCAAAACACATTATTTCGATTCCGCAACGTTAACCTCACACAACTAAATCGAATGAAGTGTAAAAAATAAGTCTGAGCACGAGCACGAGCACGAGCACGTTTGGATGTCGGGGTAGAAATAAGAGAAAAGAAAGGGTTCTTCATCGAATCTTGACGAATATCCCGTTTGTAACAAAGCAATCCATCTACTGAGCGTCCCACCTAGGTTCCTTTTCGAGTACAATTACGAGCCTAATCATCAAACCGCACTCGCAGAAGTAGCGGGAACTCTTCGAAGGAGCAACTAAGTGTCGGGACGCATCGAAGGAATCGTCGTAGAAATCACTTCCGACGGGGACCTTATCACTGATATCTCTCCTCAGTCTTGGAACTCTATTCCGCGATCGACCGATACACGCGTTCTTATCGACGGCGAACATGAGACGTTGGGCCTATTCGATTCGAATCATCAACAGCCAAGCATGACACTCATTGCAATCGCCGAAGGCGAAGCACCATTAAAGGTGCATCTGGTAAGCGACTCTGCCGCAATGATGCTTGGCGTACGAATCGGTGCCCCTATCGATATTCGCTGGTAAGCCTCACTTTGATGTACGGAATCCTTGTCGTCGACAAACCACCCGGCCCGACGAGCCGAGATTGTGTCAATGAAGCGACCGCAGCGCTGAGACAAACCGGCGATCGCTCAACGAAAATCGCACACGCCGGTACCCTTGATCCCCTAGCACACGGTGCCATGGTCTTGCTCCTCGGACCTGCCGTCCGATTGATGGATCAAGTCCACGCATTTGACAAAGAATACATCGGCGAATTTCGGTTCGGGTTCAGCAGCGCCTCTGGAGATCTAGAAACCGAATGTATTCGAGTCGATTCCGCACCAACTCTCGAACGCGCACCCCTCCTATCGACTTTGGAAAAGTTTCTGGGAAACATTCAGCAGACACCTCCTGCATATTCAGCCATTCGTATCGATGGCAAACGCGCTCACGCTCATGCGCGACGCGGAATTCAAGTCGAAATACCTAAACGCTCCGTCGAGATCCACGAACTTGAATTGCTCGACCTCAATGCACAAACGTTTACCATCCGTACCGTCTGTAGCACCGGTACTTACATGCGAACTCTCGGTAGCGACATAGCAAAACACCTCGGCTCCGATGCAGTGATGGTCGACTTGAAACGAACCCGAGTCGGCCCCTTCCAACTCGACCAAGCCCTCCGTTACGATCAACTCAAACCCATCCCATGGGAACCATTCATCCTCTCACCTTCCCTCGCCGTCTCTAACCTGCTTACTCTTTGCGTCGATGATGTCCTCATGCGCAAAGTCCTCGACGGTAAAAAACTCCCTTGGCACTCGATCCTCACCCACTGCATCTCACAGGCAAAACCGAATACTACAGCATCGCATACTGCAGCCTCGCATACTACAGCATCGGATACTAAACCTTCGAGTTCCACGGTTGCCCTCCTCGATGATCAACTCGTCCTGCGAGCGATCCTAAAAGAAATCGCTCCCGATCAATGGCGCTGCGATAAAGGTATCGCTCACTGGGATGTCCTTCCCAAGAAACCGGACGCATCAAGGTAACCACGACCATTCGCGATAGAAAGCCTTCCTGCTTAAGGGCTTCCCAAACGCTTTCTCAAAGTTATCCCACGGCGTCGGTAGGGTCAACCACGGTCCATCCGAAGTCGGTGCGATTGTGAAATCATCGTCCGCTTGCTTACCAAGGAGCACTTGGATCACTTCCCCAGACTCGCTGAATTCAATATAGCTGTAGTCATTTACAAATTTTTTTCTCCAAGCGCGACCGTTCGCTGTTTTAAATCCAAATGGCGACAAATCCTCTTTATGCAAATCCCGCAACGCTACACCACCACCACTGACGAAACCATAAACCTGAGCCTTCGCCGGATCCTCAACCACAATCGCGACACAAGCTTTATCTTTTTGGATTGCATAGAACCCTGGATAGTTAGCGTGATAGTATCTCGGTAAAAACCACTTGCAACCCGTGAAAAACAAACTGACACAAATCAAAGCCAACACAGTCAATCGCAACATCTTCGATTCCCCCAAGTTCCAAAACAACTATTTCGTTCACGATTACCAAGTCATTCACTCCATCGGTTCGCATACCAATCCCCTTTCTCAGGATCGATTCGCAACGAATACATATGCCTGAGAATCTTTAACCGATCCTCAGGAATCTGACTCTTCCCGTTATCATCAAGCACAAATGGCAGATCCCAAAGATTCATCGGACACCAATCCAGATACCGCTTGACATGACTGAGGAAAGGTTGCCTTCGCTCAACCGTTAATGAATTGATCGTTGAAAAAACGGTGTCGAGCGTCGAGGTGAAAAAACCCAAGGTGTTCCCTTGCTGACTACCAAATGCACTAGGAGCCCAAGAAATAGCATTCGCTGTAGCGAGTTGAAAAATGTATTCGTCTTGACTCAAGGGCACCCAGTTTTCGAATTCGATCGCAACGTCGTATTTCATGAAGTTAAATACCCCAGATTCCTCCGTTATCTTCCTTCCAATGGCAACTTTCCGTGTTATGGGAGAGCTATAAATCCGCAGAATATCCTCGTCGATACCTCTAAACCGGAACTTGGCATCCCCATCAAGTTCAGCTAACTCCATCATCGCTCGCATATTCAATCGTTGCACGATTAAATTGCTTGAAAAGTGCCCTCCGATTTCTCCATGACCCCCAGGAGATTTCATTAACCGCAGCTTCAAATCATCATCTTGGAAAAAGCGTGTCGCTGGAAAAAAGCTTCTGTCTTCATTCGCAGCATAGATAATCGACATGGCTTTCGTGTTTCTCGACTGAACAGCTTTTACAAAGTTCCCATCGCGTCCGGTTTCAGACCATTCCACAAGCATCGAGCTATGCCCAGGATAAACATACGAATAAACGGGATCGAGCAATCCTAAGAAATCTACTTCGATGTTGTAAACCGATAACATCTTCGAGAACTCGTGGGCCATCGCTGCACCCCGACTCCAACCAAACACATGAATCTTTTGCCACGGCTTATAGAAAGTCAAGAAATCAGCCTCGATTCGTTGAATTATCGATGCCCAACCAATCCCAATCGCTTGATCCGCCCAGACGCGACTCGCCGTTGGATACTCAATGGGATTGCCAATTCCACCATAGTAAAACTTGCTCCCCTCGTAAACGTTGTACAACTTTTCCACATTACCTATTCCATGGAAATGCATGCCCGTTCCCGCAATGAATATTCCATATTGCTCAGATTGTGGGGCGAACACATATGGTGAAATGAGTCCATCGAGCAGTCGGCTCACTTCCGATGGACCACCGACCTGCAACTCACCCGCCCACGTCTCGATAGCACTGTAAAGCACACGCTTGCCGGTCTCTAAGTACACCCATCCATGCGGGTCCATACGCCCGATCTTGGTCTCGATGTACTTTACCTTTCCCGACTTATCCACTGCCCCACCCGGGACTAGTGATCGCCAATAAACGTCACTTCCACGCCGCACCACTTCATCACGCTTACTTTGACCAAGCAGTTTCTTCGGTCCTAATACCACCTCCGAATCCCAATTCTTCGTGTCGATGTGATTTCTAAGTTTATTGCCAACCTCCATTTCCAACGGAGTCGAACTCATCGATCGCAAACTGCGGTAATGGATCGATAAACTCCCTAGTAACTCGCTCCACTGATTCGCATCCGACACGAAGAATCGATCAAGCGATACCGGTTTGGGCTGAACCTCCTCGCGAGGTGACTTGAGCAACTCCCAATCAGTGGATCGGTCGATGATCAACGCGCCGTAATCAGGCCGTTGATTCGCATCGAGCAAACGAACATGACTCTCCATCCATCGGAAAACATCCTGATGCTCGCCAGTACCGATTAAGTCCTCCCCAGGTTGCTGTAATTCCTCGACGGAATCGGGTAGCACCTGTATCTGCGGTGTCTTGTATGCCGAAGGTACGATCGACAGCGCCATATCGGACGTGATGATCGCGTTCGGATTATCCATGCGAGCCACCTTCCCATCAGCCTGACTCCACTCCCCTTGCCTATCGATCAGCTCTCGATTCCATCGTGTCAGCGCTTCCCAATGCCCGCTACCCCATTGCTCACTGGGACTTCGCACCCACTCGAGAAACCCGGTATCTCGCCATCGCATCACATCAACCTCGAGAACTTCCCAAGGTGCACTCTTACCGATGAGAAGATCTTCTCGAATTGCTCGGTCGACGAACACCGTCGCTTCATATCGACGGTCATCCCCGAAGAAGGCGTTATAGCCCGCCGCGTTGATAAACCAACTCTTTTCAACCTGCGGGACAAACTCCGTATTAGATGACGGCGCGGCCAATAGCACAGGTGCTTCGCTGTACCATCCAGAGCTTGCGTACGTTCGAAGCGCCCCTACAACCGTGGACTCGGCCATCCTGTCTAGCGTGATGAGTGTATCTTTCGCCGCTGCACTCGCCACCCATTCGCCAGCATCCCATAGCTTCTTCGTAGCCCCCTGCTGCTGCTCATGCTCGACTTGGTTTCTTGCATCTTCTCGACGTTTCTCGGCATTACTATTCGCAATTCGAACTCCATACTCAGCTTGCGAGTATACGTTATCGCGATTGAATTTCGACCAAGCGTTCCCATGTCGGTTTTCCGATCGCATTGCAGCATCGATTCTTTCAGCCGACTCGATGCGCATCTGAGCGAATTCCTCTGCATAGTCAACCTCCGAATCTGCCCATCCCCAAACAGCATCGCCATATGCAGAAGCTTCCTCCTGCGTTGTGATAAAACTTCCATCACGCTCCGTACGTGCAATCGCTTGGTCTCGCTCAAGTTGCCATCGCAACAGTTGCTCAGTAAAGTCAGCTTCTTGTTCGCGTCGTTGCGCTATCGCAAATACTCTGGAACTACCCCAGGCCCTGTGCGCTGCCAACTCGTCTTGATTCCGCTGCGTACTCAACTCTTCGAGCGATCTACGATAACTCTCTTCATCGCGACTCTGAGCAAACTCCCACTTGATTTCCGCCAGTGACTTTTCATATTCCAACTCTGTATCAAGCAGTACATCGATCGTACGTCGCAGCGGCTCGGCAAGCTCTTCAACGAACTCTTCGATCGCCTTCTGTCTTGCGGTCTCAATACCATTCTCGAATCGAATCTGATCGGCTCCCCATCGAGCTTCTGATTGCCTCAATCCCTCCGATTCCAACCGCTGGGCATTAGTAATTCGCTCTAAATAATCTTGATCGATCGCTATCTGACGCTCGACAGTTTGATACTGAATCCCCTGAGCCAGCCGAGTCGCCTCAACCTCCTCTCTCGCTTGTGACACCAAAAACTCAGACCAGTTCCCTTTGAAATTTCCTACCAACCTTTCAGTCGCCTCAACTCCTGCAATCGCTGCACTTACAGCCCAAGTATCCTTCGCTCTCTGCTCGCTACGAAGACGTTCAAATCGTTGCTCGTCAGTAGCTCTCTGGTACTCGGTCACTGCATCAGCAAGTCTATCAGCGAGCTCCTCATCCGCTTGCAGCATGACCAAGCTCGCCTCGGACTCGATCGCACGCAGTCGCTCGGCCAAATCACCGGACTTAGCACTGGATTCAACCGAAAAGGTAACATCGAAATCAAGTACGCTACGTCTCCATTTCTCAACCGCGATTGCTGCGGCGATCTCTCGATCCCGCTGCGCTTCGGCGATCAGCAATGAATGCTCCCGTACGCGCTGCGCTTCACCAACTCCACGAAGTCGCATGATTTGCTCTAGTGCTTCGGCACGCTGATACGCTATTTGAAAATCTACCCTCAAGGCGAGATCTGCTCTCTCCCATTCGAAATCGAGTTGTTGACGAGCAAGCTTCCCTTGCGTTTCCGCCTCTAACTTCTCGACTTGGTACTCGTGCTCAACTTGTTGTTTCTGCTGAATCGCACTAGATTGTGCTGCTGAAGTTCTATGTTGATGTTCTAAACGCGCCTGATTCTGTTTACTCGCGAGATCGCTCGATGCAACTTGGTCATGCTTCCCCGCTTCGGCTTTGATCCTCGCCATCTGAGTTGCCCAAGCAACGTAATCATCCTTGATATCATCTACCCAACCTGCCATCGCGATTGTGTGTTGAACAATGGCGTGGTTCTTGAATTGGGAATTCCATTGATCCACCGGCTCGCTTGCACCATTAACTTGGACTCCAGCCACAAATCGCTCTCGCCAATAGTCCGCCTTGACGCCAGCCAATCCTGCTTCGTAGTCGATCCAAGCTTCATCCTGGTGTTGTCGACTGAGTTGGTTCGCATTCTTTTCCTGCAGATCGAAAGCTTGTTTGACTACCACCAGTGATGCTTCGTATGCGACTTGATCTTCATCGCGATCAATTTCGCTTTGGCGAGTCAATTGCTGCCGATTCTCCTGTAACCGGACGTCGATCTCATGCTGCTGCTCAATGTACCGCTGCTGCGAATGGAGTCGCTCTTCAGCAATCGACAAACGACTTTCTTCGAT
>CAIJIZ010000476.1 GCA_903820735.1 uncultured Pirellula sp. | reverse complement strand
GTTGGCTTGGGAAGCATCGTGTTTTTCGCTGCCTCCGCCATTCGGCTGCGCAAATCGCTTGAAGATGCCACATATTCCTTGGCGGCGATCGCGGACCACCAAGTCTATACGGCTTCTTTGAAGCACTTTATCGACGATGCAGATGACGATAAGCCTACAGATCAAACACCGTTAGATACTGCTGACGGAATACTGACAGAGACAACTGAACAAGCAAAGAGCTTTCGGTCTGAGATATCTTTTGAGAATGTATCATTTCGGTACGAAGGCCAAGAGCAGGTTGCATTGTCGGACGTTTCTTTCACGATCCATCCGGGAGAAACGATCGCGATTGTCGGGGAGAACGGTTCAGGGAAGTCCACACTGGTCAAACTGATCGCAGGGATCTATAAACCCGAATCAGGAACGATCCGAATCGATGGCCGATCGCTCACCGATCACGACATGGACGATTTGTATCAGAAAATCGCTTTTGTGTTTCAAGACTTCGGAAGGTACAACACGACGTTCATCGAGAATGTCGCTTATGGGAATTGGACGAAATACGCGAAAGAGTCCGAAACCGACCTTGCGGCAAAACTGCAATCTTCGATCGCTCGCGTTGGTTTAGAAAAAGACTTAGCAAAAATGCCCAATGGGTTGCACACGGTACTGGGGAGAACCTTCGGCGAATACGAACCATCGGGTGGAGTGTGGCAAAAGATCGCTTTAGCAAGAGCCTTTGCGAAAGAGGCACCGATCTTGATTATGGACGAGCCAACTTCAGCCATCGACGCACGAGCTGAATTCGAGTTGTTTGGGCGAATCAGCGATCTTTCGGAGGGACGAACCACGGTGCTGATTTCTCACCGTTTCTCCACCGTTTCGATGGCGAATCGAATCTTCGTAATCGACCGAGGACGCTTGGTGGAACAGGGCAACCACGCAGACCTGATGAAGCTCAATGGGCGATATGCCATGCTTTACAACTATCACAGGAAGCTCCATGGCGAAGGGGGCGGAGATGATTGATGTACTGATATTATATGATGTCGACGGATGGGCTTACCATTTCCGCGCCCTAGCTTTGCAACGCTATTGCCCCGCGGGATTCCGGGTTCGGATTGCTGCAATGGATGCCGGATCAAGCCCACAAGCACCTGTTACAACAGAATCTCTTTCACCAGAGTTGAAGGAAGAAAACTCCCCCAGGAAGCGACTCGAGGAAATCTTCGGAACCGATGCGCCCCCAGATGTGGTTCTAACTCTTTGCTCATTTCTTGCGAAACCGGTTCGCCGATTTCTCGATGAGATGGGCTGGGCCACTAAAGTGATCGTATCAAGCAACAATGGCTGGCCACGCCGATTCGAGCAATTTCAAAACCTCTTTAAGCACGCCGACTGGGTAGTACTAAACAATCGAGAGTACTGGGAGAGAGCAGAACATCCAGAGCGATGTTCCGCGATTTCCAATGGAGTGGACTTAACCAAGTTTTATCTAGAAAAACCGATTTCCAGTCGAGCTCCGAAGGTTATCTGGTGCGGCTCGCAACTACATCGCGACATCAAGGGATACGACGAGTTCATTGTACCCATTTTCGAACAGTTGCGACGCGAAGGTGTCGAATGCGAAGCGTTGTTGGTCGATTCGCGGGGAAGCGATCGATTGAATCGGGATCAGATGCGAAGCTGGTACAACAGTGCAACCGTATTTGTATGCACAAGTGATACCGAAGGCACACCCAACCCAGCATTGGAAGCCGCCGCGTGCGGATGCACCGTCGTAACGACGCGAGTCGGCAATATGCCGGAGTTGATCAAGCATGGCGTCAACGGGATCTTCGTTGATCGCAACATCGATAGTATTCTCGATGGTATCCGATCAGCCGTAGCCAATAGCGCACCACTTGCAACCGAGTTGTTTCGGGACATTCAAAGCTGGTGTTGGAGCACACGATCAAAAGAGTACTTCCGGTTGTTTGCGGAATTTGCTGGCAAGCTACGATCTTCATCGCAACACACACAAATTGAAACACGCAACAACATCGATTCTCCCACATCCTGTAATTCACTCAGAGATGATGTGACCGTTTTTGTTTCGACAGTAAACAGCGATAGCTTTCAGGAATGCATGAAGCACTTATCGATGCAAGATACCAGGTTCCACTTGGAAGTCATCGAGAATGTCGCTCCTATGTCAGCAGCATTTCAAAGAATGCTCGATCGCTGCAAAACACCGTTCTACGTTCAAGTAGACGAAGACATGCTCCTCAGACCATGGGCTATCCGAAAACTTTATGAGCAAATTGTTCACAGCCCTTCCGATCATGCTTTTGCGGTCGAATGGCTATGGGACTCGCACTTGAATCGCCCGATCCAGGGGGTCAAGATTTATCGGCATGCAACTGTCAAACAGTTTCCTTATCGCGACGTCCAATCATGCGAAAAAGATCAGATCGCAAGGCTGCAGGAAGCCGGCTACAGCTTCGGACGCCCAGTCGAAGCGGAGCTCGATGAGCAAAGCCCTGAGATATTTGGAAATCACGGAGTGTATTTTCATCCGGAATCGGTCTACGAACGCTACTTTACCCTGATGCAGAAAAAGCGCAAGGACCCCAAAAAATTCAGATGGCTTGATCGCCACCTCGACGAGTTTTTCCAACGATTTCGCACTGAACCGACTGAGTTCAATTTGATGGCTATCATGGGAATACTCGCGGGGCATTTGCAAGATTCTCAAACGCCCGGAGAAAAAGACTTTCGCGAGTATAGCTCCTTGCCCGGTCTACAACTCGCGAAAGAGTTTTTTGCTCAATGCAAAACCTCACAGCACACGTCCGGTAACGATCAACCCGAAACTTGATACGTCACGCAATCGAAACGGTGGATTTCAAATCGCAGTATTGTTGGTAGCAATGAGTAACAGTTGGTAGCAATGAGTAACAGTTGGTAGCAATGAGTAACAGTGGATG
>CAIJIZ010000475.1 GCA_903820735.1 uncultured Pirellula sp. | reverse complement strand
TCACGACGAAGTCTTGGCATAGTGAACTCTCGGTAAGGATTTAAAAAGGGAACCGTGACTCACCAAGTCTACCTCCTAAATCAACACCAAAATCCAGGGTGATTGTACGCTCTCCCAGTATCGTGGGTCATGCCGACGACATTACGTTTCGAGACGAGTTTCCTCATCCCACAAATTGAGTTCGATTTTATTCGTTGCGATCGCATGCTTGTAGGAAACAAATCCGTCAAGCGAACGACATTTGAGGAAATCGTTCAATTTCTTCAAAGCTTCTTCAATTGGTAAAAAACAGTGTTTAAAAATGGGTGCGATGTGAGTCGCATAGGAGATAGTTTCTTGTACGTGTCGATCGGACCACGTCATATTCCATTGGCTATTTAGACTAGCAATCAATGCGATTCTCTCATCCTTTACCACAATCTGCACCCACGCACCGTCAGTAACGCATTGATACGACCGATGGTATTCAATTTCGGGGAGGTCTGCCAAAATCTCCGCCTCGGAAGCGTTGATGAACTGCCGCGCATCATGCCACATTTGTCCCCACCAGTCACGACCATTGCTTGCGGATCTGAAGGTACTAGCCGTTACTCGTTCGGTTAAATTAATCGACAGAATAGGAATGCGTTCGATACTGCTTTCGGGCATATAGAACGACTCTCTAATTCCATCGCAAACGTGACCTTGCGTCAACCCGTCCTTAAGTAAGAAATGCACCACACTTCTACCGCGAATCCGTTCCTCAATAGATGAGAACTGCTTAATATTCTCGGTGCGACGGTCAGCGCTTTCAACATAGAAGACCATATCTGCACGTGCAAAAAACGGATGATTCGGTGCCTTTCGCAAGTGTAAATGAGGTCCCTGTCGCATATCAATGACAACAGTTGTTACATCCTTTCCAAAGCTCCAACTGCCGTACTGACTATCCAACAGCACTCCGGCAACACAGAGATGTTGAAGAGATTCCAAAGTTTCGAGGCTCACTTATCGCTCCTTAGGCTTCATTTTCTTACACTTCGGATTAAAACTTCCGTCAGGCAAGACAACTGGCTCATCATCGGGGCACTGATAGATTGGAACATCAGTAATCTTTTCGCATTCGGCACATGGATTGTTGTTGATAAAGCAGTGAAATTCGCACTTGGAGAAGTCACAGGGGTCCTTGGGCTGAGCAACATTTTTACCGGCCAGAAATTGCTGTTGCAGGTACAGGCATTGCTGCTCAACATCGTGATACGCACTACTTTTTCCTGGTTCACCTTCACCTTCCCCACCAGGGCGGACGGAGTTCTCGTATCTCGACACGAGCGGAATATATCGTTGATCCGTAACATCTCCCTTCTTGTTCTTGCAAAAAATTACCAAGTATCCAGTTGTGACATTACCCTTCGGTTTAGCCCAAGGGTCTCTAGGATCTATCGGATCAGGAAGGCCGGTGGGATACGTCGGCATCACTGGAGGATCTTTCGGGTTTAATTCCCTCATGGAGATAGTACCGCTGATTGCCCGGCGACGGGCATCTTTACCCGATTTCTGTCTGATTTCTGATTATTCGCGTCGAGTAACCCCGGTCCGGAACCAAATCTCTGAAACGGGGGGACGGTATTCCTCTCGGCCACAGGCCGGCTTCCTTTCAGAAAGGCTCGCACGCAAGTCGAAACCGAAATCGAGTCTCTTATGCAAAAACGGCTGCCAGTCTGCTATCTCCGTAATTCTTAGGGATTCCCAGTCAATAGAGAGCCTCTCAGTGACTGCGTGCTTGTCCATAGAAACAACACCCATAAAGATGCTTCCAGCAATTGCTCGAATCGACGTCTCATCATTGGTAACGAGTTCAACGTATCGGTTCCAATCTGGTTTTGCTCTTTGCTCCCATTCCTTCAGCCCATCCAGCGTAAGCGAATATGTCGCGAATGGAGGAACTGGATCTGAGTCAATTGTGGCAACCAACGCATCAAAACTCTCTAGATCTACGCCGCTCACTACAATCCAACCCTTTCGACTGAGCGACATAAGGCTAGACGCAACCTGTTGGGAGTTCCTATTGTGTCCACAAAGATTAAGCTCAAAACAGTTGTCTAGAAAATGCAAAGGGACACACTTCCATGTCCCCAGACATGCCTCTAGAAGCCACTCTTCAAGAAAATCTACTTCACGTGACGATGGCGTCATTGGTGCTTTGAGTTTCCAGAACAGTCACCACCGTCATCACCGTCCGTGGTCCTAGGACCTTTGTCTGTGTCTTTGCAGCATTTACAACAAACCAGCGATCCAACAAAATAGTCTTCCTTCTTAGGATCGTTTTCGATGTCTTTCCACGGTTTCGAATAGCAGTTGTAGTGTTTTCCTCCGCCAGGCTTACATTTGTCTTTGTCTTTCAAGTCTTCCTTCTTGCAATGTGCCTTAACTTCAAGTTTGGTGTTCTCGATACCTAGCTTCTTTTTCTTGTCCTTGTAAAAGTCGTTTAAGTAGTCGTCTCGTGATTTCTCAGGACATGCTGGTAGATCTTTGGTTTTCTCTTGATCCTTGCATTTCTCGACCTCGCACATACCACTGGGATCTAACCCAGTGTGTATTCGAGAATTTGCTATCTCGTAAAAATTCCATTGACTCCCCTCAAATTCGATTGGATCTCTAGACAGAAAGCGTCCAATGCTCGGAGCATACATGGCTTTCGCATCGGCGACGAACGCGAGCGAAAGCAAGAACCCAAACATCAACCAATGAAACCTATGCCTAGTCATCTTGTCGGTACTCCATTGTGAAAATCGGAAAACGGTGAAGGGGGCTTGGGGGACGGATTCGCGGAAATGAATGGGGCAAAACCGACTTGCGGGAGCGTTTTAGGCAGTCCGCCTAACGAGTTAGGAATCTGATTGCCAAACGGATCACGAAGTCTTCTTTGCAATGACTCTTGTTCCGCAATCATTTCAGGAAAATCTTCCATCGTCTTTGGCTTGAGTATAGCCGTAACGGTCTCACTAATTCTTTGCTTGTTTCAGTAGACGCAAGCTTGGAGGCTGCTTGTGCCGTAATAGTTTGTCGCTTTCGTCGATCACGTTTTTTCATCGAACTCCGCCTCCCGACTTGCTTGACTCTTACCCGCAGGAGGTATTAGAGGGCACGCGGAAGCAAAACGCAACAATATTTTCTGGCGGTAGTCTAGTACACGGTCAACTGCTAGTCTCTTTCGCACCCTAAACCGTCAATTCGAACTCGCACCGGGTATTCCTACAGATAGAAGCGGCCGCTGTGGCTGCGAATGTCTGTTGACAAGCCGCCCACAATAGCGGCCAAGTCCATGGAGGTGCGAGGTGCTCTCGACTGTTCCCCCTTCTTCTTTGTCTGCCCCAGCTCGGCGATCGGAAATCGCAGCGATTCTTGCGGCCGGCATCGTTCGAATGAAATCGCGTTTGGCGATCCGCGATCCAGAAATTGCCAACGATCCCTACAAATCACCACCAGCTTGCCTTGAGCTTTCTCCAGAAAGCGTGCTCTCTATGACCAACGTGGTTAACGACCAGTGAGTCCGCTTTCTCAGGAGAAATCAATGCAACTAGACATCGACAAAGAGGTCGCGCTGCTCCAACGCATGACGGTTGGGCAGCTGCGAGAGAGGTTCGAAGAGACGTGGGGCGAGCCGACAAACACTCGCAATAAGCAATGGCTACTCAAACGCATCGCCTGGAAGATGCAAGCCAATATCGAGGGTGACATTTCCGAGCGTGCTAGAAGTCGGGCGGCCGAACTCGCACGCGGCACCGACATCCGAACGACGGCCCCCAAGGCTACCAAACCGGTGACAAACCCTGTGGCTGACACGGTGACCGGATTCGTCGAGCCGGGAGAAGACATCCGTCTACCTCCCCCAAGATCAGTCATCGAGCGGGTCTACAAGGGCCAGAAGATTCTAGTTCTGGTCCTGGAAACCGGCTTCGAATACGACGGAGCAATCTACAAGACGCTCAGCGCTGTGGCCAAAAAGATCACAGGGCAGCACTGCAATGGGTATCACTTCTTCAAACTTAGCAAGAAAAGTAGGGAGCAATGAACAAACTCAACAACAATCGCAGGCTGAACTGTGCGATCTACACCCGGAAGTCCACAGACGAGGGGCTAAACAAAGAGTTCAATTCCCTCGATGCTCAACGCGAATGCGCCGAAGCCTACATCAAAAGCCAAACGCAAGAGGGCTGGAACTGCCTGCCCGATCACTATGACGACGGTGGGTTCACCGGTGGCAACATGGATCGTCCGGCTCTAAAGCAACTACTGGCGGACATCGAAGCTGGGAAGGTCAACTGCGTGGTCGTCTACAAAGTCGATCGACTGAGCCGTTCGCTGATGGACTTCGCTCGCATGCTCGAAGTCTTCGAACGTCATCAAGTTGCATTCGTAAGCGTAACTCAGCAATTCAACACGACCAACTCGATGGGCCGGCTGATGCTCAACGTGCTCTTGTCGTTCGCCCAGTTTGAACGCGAGATCATATCAGAGCGTACCCGCGACAAGATCGCTGCCGCTCGGCGAAAGGGAAAATGGTCCGGGGGGATGCCTCTGCTTGGATACGACATCGAGCCGCAAGGTGGCAAGCTTCGAATCAACGAGGTCGAGGCCAATAGAGTCAGGGCGATCTACGATCTATACTCGGATCGCGAATCGATCATGGCGACCATCGCTGAACTCGACAACCGTGGCTGGAACAACAAATCATGGAATACCAAGAAAGGCATGCTTCGAGGCGGTTCGCCGTTCACCAAAGCAACGCTGTTCCGACTCCTTACCAACGTGACCTACATTGGCAAATTAGCCTACAAAGACGAAATCAACGAAGGTGAACACGACCCGATCGTCACGCCCGATGTGTGGCAAAGGGTCCAGTCCTTGCTTCGACGAAACGGTCGGACTGGCGGTGTCGATGCAAGAAACAAATTTGGTGCCTTGCTCAAGGGAATTCTGCGATGCTCCTGTTGCGATTGCTCGATGACTCCGACGCATACGACAAAGAGTGGGGCCAAACGCTACCGATACTACGTGTGCATGAAGGCCCAGAAGCGTGGCAGACGGATCTGCGAGTCGAGGTCGGTGCCAGCTGCGGAAATCGAGAAGTTCGTAGTCGAAAAGATACGCCAAGTCGTAGAAAACGAGAGGCTTGTCGACGAGGTCGTGCAGCAAGCTGAAGTCCAGACACAACACGAGCTCGACGCCCTTGTTGCCGAACAGGACGAGATCGTCAAGGAAATCGAGTATTGGAACGAAGCCATCCGAATTGCTGCCCCCAAAATCAAACCAAATTCCCCAGATGCGAACCTGCTGAAACAGTTAGCAGATTGGCATGAGGATCTTCGGATTGCTGAGAATCGGCTCACCATCGTCAACGCAAAACTAACCCTACTAAAGTCGCAGGCGCTGACATCCAACGATGTAGCAACAGCGCTCGATAGCTTTGAGCCGGTTTGGGAATCGCTCACGGTTCGCGAACAATCACGGATCGTCAAGCTAATCGTCAAGCAGGTCGATTACGACGGTGCCAATGGGCGAGTTACCATCACGTTTCACCCGGACGGAATCAAATCGATCGCCAGAAGCAACAAACCAGAACTTGCGGAAGCCGCATCATGAACGATACATTAAGCGTCGATTTTCAGTTCTCAATCAAGCCTCAGGGCCGAGGTGCCCGAAAGAAAATGGTTGAGAAAAAGGGCCCTTCGGTAGAGACGAAACCTCTAGAACGAATCCCTCGGATCGCTCGCTATATGGCACTCGCGATTCACTTCGAGGGTCTTATCAAGAAAGGGGTGGTCACAGATTTCGCTGACCTTGCCCGACTTGGGCACGTGACGCGGGCTCGTGTCACGCAGATCATGAATCTACGGTTGCTTGCGCCAGAGATCCAGGAGGATATTCTTCTCCAAGTTGGCAAGAATGTCATGCGGGATCAAATTGGGCTGAAGGAGCTTCAGGAAATCTCGATGTATCCAAGCTGGAGTAAGCAACGGAGCGCATGGTTCGGTCTCAAACGCACTAACAAGTGATCGTTCAAGCATTACCGCACGCATCGGATATTGAACGAAATTGTCCAGCGAGCATCCGTGATTGCCATCAGTGGGTCGCTTGGAAGTATGTCGAGCGAGACGGCAAGCCGACCAAAGCACCGATTAATCCAC
>CAIJIZ010000474.1 GCA_903820735.1 uncultured Pirellula sp. | reverse complement strand
GAGCGGATCAAGCTTGATCAGCGTTGCGATCGCAAACCCGATCGTCGTAACAATACTCATTCCCAAATACTCGACCCACCCGGTACTGATCCCGATGGCTTGCGATTGCCCCTGCGCACCGGTGATCTGTTGCAAAGCTGGGATCGGTGAGAGGGTAGTTAGCAACTGCGCTATAGTCGCTTTGAACCCGGTAAGCTTGCCCACAAGCACGCTCGGGCCGATCGACAAAACAACGAGAAACAGCAAGATTCCATACGTCCATCGCAACGCGGCATCGGTCGACTGCGATCGACTAGACACCCACAAACCCAATGCAGAATACTGAAATGCCATCCCAAGCAGCACACACAATAAAGGGACTATGTGGCTCGATACGGAGATCCCACCCATGGCATAACAGGCGAAGATTGCCGGTAGGCTGACCGAGAAAATCAGGATCCCCAACAACACATTCGCAAATAGTTTCCCAAGGTAAATCGAAAGCGGTTTGGTCGGGGAATTCAGCAACAGGGTCAACGTACCTCGCTTGCGCTCCGAAACAATCGCCGTAGCCGGAAATGCCGGAATCAACATCATGATCGCAATCGCAATCGCATACGAGACAGGTTGAAAAACCTGCACCGCTCCTTGACTGACTAAATCGATCGTCGCTTCGCTCGGCCACCGCATCAAAACCAGTCCACAAGAGATAATCGCCACCAAAGCGATCGCAAGTAGCGCTTTGGGACTACGAAGCCGAGTCGATAACTCGCGACGCAGAATGGGATTGCCGATCAATGCATTCAATCCCGAAACCGAGCCGTCGGAATCATCGCGCTGCATTTCTCTTTGTATTTCACTCGATAAAGCCATGCTCGATTAGTCCTTTCCCGCAACCGAAAGGAATGCATCTTCAAGATCACTCGTGACCTCGCGGAACTGTACCACGGGAACCTTCGCTCCTACCAACCGATAAAGAACTTCGGAAAGCTCAGCTTCGGAACGCACGGTCGGAAACCTCAAGGTCAGTTCGGCTGGGCTTGCGGAAATCGGTTCGGTATCCGTCAACATTCCACGAAGTGTCTTTTCTCCTTGCTCCATCGCTTCGCTTGTCGCAAGCTGAACTTCGTAGTTCCTCTGCGGACAAAGCTTGCTCATCACTTCATCGACCGAACCGAACGCACGCAACTTACCGTGCGTGACAATCGCCACCACGTTGCAGATGCGCGCAAGCTCAGGAAGGATATGGCTTGTGACAATCAACGTCTTCCCTTGTGCAGCCAACTGCAAGAGCAACTGTCGCATCTCGATGCGAGCTTTTGGATCAAGTCCATTGGCGGGCTCGTCGAGAATCAATACTTCAGGATCGTGCAGCAACGTTCTTGCAATTCCCACGCGCTGCTGCATACCATGCGAAAGGCTTTCGACATACTTGTCTTGCATATACGCCGTATTGGTAATCTCCATGACTTCGGCAATCCGAGCTTTGCGTTTCCCCAACGGAATCCCAAAGATCGCCCCAAAGAAATCCAAGTACTCGTGGACCCGCATGTTGTCGTATGCCCCGAAACGATCGGGCATGTAACCGACTAACCGCTTGATCCGTGACGCATTCTCGCTGCAATCAACCCCCGCTATCGATGCGGATCCAGATGTAGGTTTCGACAACCCCACGAGAATCTTAATCGTGGTGGTCTTGCCCGCCCCATTCGGACCTATAAATCCCAAGATCTGCCCACGATCGACATGGATAGACAAATCATCTAGGGCGATGAAGTCACCGTATTTTTTGGTGAGGTTTTTGGTTTCAAGAACGCGTTCGCTCATGGGAGTCTCGATCGCACTTAGGAATTATTAGGGGAGAGATGGAATGAACACTGATGGTCGGAATTCGTCCATGAAAGAGGACCAACGCTCTTTTATGGATTGGTGCCCGTAGAAGCAGGTGATCCAGGTGACGTTACTGTTGCATCTGCTGCCGGCTTGATTGCGACCAAGCCGTGGCGAGGCAACGTCGTACCACGGACATTCATCCGCAAATGTTTGATACGCCAAGGAATACTGCTACCAACCTCGCGATCATCGGATACTTCAAGCCGAACAATCAACAAGCCGTCCTCGAACTCCTTGAGCAGCTCCGGGTCCTTCAACACGGACTTCCACGGAATCGACGGTTCCTTTAGAGATACCAAGTCGCGCACCGAAAGGTCATCCGACTTGATCCACGATAGCTTCACGTCGCGGCGGGGCACTGCAAGATCCCAATCGATCTCGATTTCCGTCAGGCTCATCGGTAAGACTTCTGCAGGCAATCGAAATTCCAGATGCGTCTCTGCCCGGTTTGACGACTGCATGATCCATCGCCCTATCGCGTCGATGAAGACAGGCGACGATGCTCCGAAATTCGCGGTCTTGACTTGAATAAACGGATAAGGAACCAATATTTTAGTCCCTACCTCCGGCGTTTCTAATGTCATCGGCATCGTTACCAGCGCCGTCCCTCGACGCTCGATGGACTCCTTCCACTGCGGTCCTTGATCGAACAACTCAGACCAACCCAGAACTGTTCGCGATACGGTCTGCAATCGGTCTGTAGTCTCTAAAATCTTTTGCATGATCTCCGCTCGTCGAATTTGCTCCTCTCCAACGATCGAATCAAGCGTCCAGCGCTGGCCTTCTGCAGGATAAGCCCCGTCGACAAGCAATCGCGTTTGCACTCCCTTGGACTCATCGGTGGACACTCCAGACTCGATCGGAGTCCCAAGCACCGGAGCACCCGGCACGTAATTGATGATCGGTGCCGATAACTCAGAAGGTAAATCCGAAGGGAGCGAAACGATTGCACCTTGCTCGGTAAACTCACCGCGAGCGGTGAACTGCAGACCCGGCAATGAAACTTCGGATTGATATCTCCAAGTCCCTGTAGGCCAAGCGACATTGGTCATCTGCCAATCCTGAAAGTCGTTGGTAACCACGGTCTTGATCCCACTGGAGATCGCCGGGTCAGGGGCCGCATTTCCACTTGCCAATCCTTGCAATGTCAGATCGCGTGATTGGGGAAGATAAACCGCCGCAGATTCTTTCAGCGATCCTCCACTGGGTGATTCGAACTGCACGAGCTGTAGCAATGAAACCATCGTAGGGATGTCACGCTTCATCGACCAAGCTAACACGATCAGCGGCAAAGACGCTAAAGCAGCAAGAACCGGAGCGATCCATCCCATCCACTTCGCATCACCAACCCACATCTGCCACACGCCAGCAACCAATAGCGCCATACAAAACGCGCTAAGGATCCCCGCAACAATACCGCGAGGCACCACCGGATTGCCGATCCGAGCCAATGGATAGTCGGAGTCTTTCAATGACACCAAAGGAGATGCCCGCTTGAGGTGAACCATATCGATTAGGGGCTTAGCCCATGGACGCATCTCGTATGCGGTTTGAAAGAACGGATCATCGCTCCATTGGGATTTGCGAGGGTAAATCCAAGCGATACTTTCAAGCGTGGTAACAATCAATTCGCCACGGCCAACGGGCAAGACGATCGACGCAGGCCAGCCATCAATCCAGTGACCGACCGT
>CAIJIZ010000473.1 GCA_903820735.1 uncultured Pirellula sp. | reverse complement strand
GCGAGCTACTGCTGCAATCTCTTTGATTCGTCTCGGCCAGTACTCCAGAGTCGCCCCCATTTTCTATTCTACGGACTACCCCGAAGCCCTGTCTCAGTTCATTCACTTGGCTAAAACCGAGGGAGTGACGGGAGCGCAAGTCCTTGCATGCTTAGAAGCAAACAATTACTTCCACGATAACACAAACGCTCTTTACGCGTGTCTTTCACTTTTGGGTGACTATTCGATCGATGAGTTTCCAGACGTTCAGAAACGTCAATTGGTGGACCGGGTCTCCGAACTTTATCAACGGCATCCTGAGTCGAAGATACACGGCATCACTAGGTGGCTGTTGCTTGCATGGTCTAAGCAATACATCGTCGACAGTTTTGAATCGCAAACGATACCCTACGCCTTGGATCGCCAATGGTTTCAGCTTGCAATCGATCTTCCCGGTCTTGATGAAAAGGGTGTCGCAGGAACCAAGAAGCGATTTTCGTACACGTTTGTTGTTTTTCCACCAGGTAAGTATCAGCTAGGTTCGACCGATTTGTTGGACCCGGACCGGCAACAAGATGAAACTCAGTATGTCGCGGATATCAAATACCCGTTCGCCGTCCTGGATCGCGAAATCACTTTCGAGGAGATCATTCGCTTCAACCGCGAACCGTTTGCTCAGGAAATGATTAAATTTCAAGCTACACCGAAGGACTCCGCGTTTTTTACAACATGGTTCGATTCCGTCGCGTTTTGCCGATGGCTTGGACAACAGGTAGGATTGAAGGAAGTAGACCAAGCGTACTCGGATCCGGAGTCACTTCCAGAGTCTCAAGTGCAGCGCGATCCAACAACGAAGTGGGCGCCTTTGAATTGGCCTATCGATATTGCGAAGCCCGGGTTTCGTTTGCCGATGGAGTCAGAGTGGGAAATCTCCGCCCGGGGTGATAGCAAGTCTCGATTTAGTTTTGGTGGTGATACCGCTTTGCTTCGTTATTACGCTTGGTATGAACTGAACAGTGGGCGACGTGCTCATAATCCAAGGGAACTGCGCCCTAACTTGCGAGGGATTTACGATTCTCAAGGGAACGTATTTGAGTGGTGTCACGGTTGGGCTCGCGAGGATAGGCCCGTTGTCGAGACAAATCCGGTCGGGCCGCCGACGGGCGCATCGCGAGTCGACCGAGGGGGAGGTTGGTACTACGGGGCGAACCAATGCCGCATGTCGTTTCAGTACGGCGATGATCCATCGCTGCGAGGACACAATCTTGGATTCCGAATTGCTCTAACGTTAGATCCAAGCTGGATTGAACGCAGCGAGGAGCAAGCCAAGCTACTTACCCCCACTGCCCCGCTGCCACCAACCGCGAAGTAACGCCATGGCGATTGCAAGCGAAATAAAGGGGCCCGTGAACAGGATCGTCTTGGGCCGATAAAGAAATAGCATCAGCACGGCGGTCAAGGCGATCATCAAAATTGCACCGCCAGGTGCCTTGCGTATGGCTTCGACGGCCGGCCAAGCCATCCACATACAAAGCAGCACTACGCCGACTTTACTGAACGTGTCAGATGCCATCCAACGCTGCCCGTCCCAGACCGCAGGGGCGAATCGCATCGACAACCCTACTAAAAGCAGGGCTACGCCGATGATTAGTGCAAGCCATCTGGCAATTGGGGCTTGGTCATTTCGAAGAGGTCGGTTCATGTTCACTGCTGCATCCTCAATAAGCTTCCAACAGTCGCAACCAGCGTTGCACCGGAGGTAGTAGAGGAGATTCGATCAGCTTCTCGGTATCCAGGTCGCTGCTGCTGCGTTGAACCGAATACCCGTTTTGCCGCAATCGTTCGACAAACGGGTCGATCCCTTTCTCGTCGCCATTGATGAAGTAATGGGTGGCTTTGAAGGGCTCGCATGGCAGCACCCGAACTCTTGCCTGAATCTTTGGGTTGCTCATCCAAACGCCCCGATACAACTCAGGGACTTGGGCCGCTGTGATATAAGCCAAAAGGGAACCGGCTTGGATTCCACCTACCGCGATTCGTCGTCGATCGATGGAGTATGTTCGCGTGATCCAGTTTTGAATCCTAGGTCCGATCTCCGTTTCTTCGAAGCTCCAGCCCTTCTCATTGGCAGACTGCGCTACGGCAATGATCCAGCGGTGCTCCCGTGCAAAGGCTTCCCAAGCTTGGCTCCATTGCGTTTGATTCTGTTCGCCGGCATCGGCATAGATGATCAGCAAGCCGTGTGGGACGGTTTGTGTGTAGGTTGAAGGAACGATTGCGAACGCCTTATTTTGCACATCGCTCAATGGTAGTTGTATCGTACCGACCGCAGCCTGAGCTTCCTTGGGATCAACAACTTTGACTTCGGACGCTTCGAGACGATAGTCCCATTCCAGATCGTTTTCGGGATGATCGGATAATGCGAGTGAAACTTCGCGGGTGGTGCCATCGGGTTTTTTCAATACGACGGGGACCGAATCACGGTAGTTGAGGTTACCCAGGCGGACATCGAGCGGTCGCTCTTGGTTAATAACTTGCTTGTCGATCGATTCGATAATCTCACCGACTTGCAACCCAGCTTTCATTGCAGGGCTTTCGGGAATGATTCCTCGAATCACAGGGGTCTTGGGGTCGGCGGTCGGATCGATCAATACTCCGAGGAATGGTTCGCGATAGATTGGAAGTTCGCGAACGAGTTCGCACTGGAGTTGTCTGCGTTCTGCAGAGCGTTCGATTTCTAAGACGATTGTGCTACCGGCGTCGACTGGACCAAGAATATGTTTTAGATCGGAATGATTGCGGATTGCAGTTAGTTGGTCGGGGGTGGAGCCGCCGGCTAGAATTTTGTCGCCTGTTTCGATTCCGGCTTTTGCTGCTGGAGAACCTGGTGTGATCCCTTGTAAGACCACAGCTTCGCTGTACTCGTCATTTCCTTTCCAGCGAAAACCGATTCGTCCAGAGTAGATGTCTTCACCAGCTTGGAGTCTTGGTAAACGGTCGAGGATGTCTTGAAAAGGAATCGCGAACCCAATTCCCGAGTCGTACCATTGCTCGACTTCTCCTTCGCTGACAATGCCGGGATTGATGGGAGTAAGGATACCCATGGCACGGCCATTGAGATCGATCAAGGGACCACCGTAGTTCTGCGGTGAGACTTTGGCATCGGTCTGGATCGCTTTGTTCCATACGCGGCCCATTGCGCTGAGGATTCCCACAGAGCAACTCGCTTGCTCAGGTCCAAACGTTTTACCGAGGGCTAAAGCCCATTGCCCGATTTGCCAACCTTTGCGATCGCTTGCAAGCAGCGGTGTTAAAGGGGTATCGACTTCGATTTTCAGAAGTGCGAGTTCGCGACTGTAGTCTCTTGCGACGAGTTTGGCGGGTTTTCTTTCGCCGTTGGCAAGGATCACGTTGATCGATGCGGGTTGATTGCGAAAGGGAAAGGAGCTTGTGATGATCCATCCATCGCTCGATACGATCGAGCCGGTAGATGGTCCAGCGGCGGCAAACTGCCGATTGACCAATTCCGCTCCTCCAAACGTCTCGACTTGGACAACGGAGTCCTGCGCGGCACGCGATGCGTTCTCAAATGCGGCTTGTTCGAGTTCCTCAAGCGGAGGAGCACCCAAGACGGAAAGGCAGAATGCATACAAGCATGAGACCACCGAAAGCTGGATTCTAAAACGCATCGGGGGGATCATCAGTTGAAGGAGGCTTGGTAGGTATTGCAAGCTTGATGTTGGGGAGTAACGAAGCATGGCTTTGGGTGGATTAGGGGCGAATTTGAATTCGTACAAGCTCGTTATTTCGTTGCACAAGCATTGGGAAGGAATCGTTGCGGTCGATGGTTAAGAGAATCTTTTCGAGACTTTTCTGGGAGTCGACGCGTTGCTCGCTGACGAGTAAGACCAAGTCGTTGGGCATCAGGCCAGCCCGGCTTGCTGGAGTATCCGATTGAACCCGATCGATGAATGCCGGGGTTTTCGGCAACACATTTGGCACCATGGAAATACCGATCGTCTTGTAGTCATGGTGGTTCTCGACGGTTTTCGTGTTGGCCGAAGCGCTCCGTGTTTGTCCTGTGAGAATCCGTTCCATCGATCCTTTGACTACATCGATTGGAAGTGCGTAGTTGATCCAGATTCCGTTTTGTTCGTCTCGAAGCTCTTTGCCGATCAGCCCGATGAGATTTCCGCGCAAGTCGATCAAGGCTCCGCCTGAAGCGCCGGGATTATTGGTCATCGCGTCGGTCATAATAATCGGGCCTTGGTAAACGGTTTGCTTGCCGGCAAGCGATGCGCGGAGCATTGAGATGGCCATGACCACCCCCTTTTGCGACGAGCAAGCTTCGTTGCCCGCTGCGATTCCAAAAAGGTTGGTGATCGCAAAGACTCGTTGGCCCGGAGTGGCCTTATTGTTGGTCTGTAGAGTGAAAGCGGGGAGGCCTGGATTGGGAACCTTTAGAAGTGCCAGTTCGCACTCAGGGTCAACCCCAAGGACTTCTGCATCGAGTCGACGACCGTCGAAAGTTACTACGCGGACCTTGTCCACATCGAGAACTGTTGTCCAGCTTGTGAGAATCAAAGAGCCATCGCCGATCAATACGCCACTTTGGTAGCTTTCAAGTCCTCGGATACCACCGGCCCCGTAGAGCTTTACGACGGAGCGTTCGGCGCGAAGTAAGAGGTCTTCGAGTCCGTAAGTAGCCTCCGAATCTTCGCCGATCGGAGCGTTAAAGGGGACCGGATTCCAAGCTGTTTCGGTGGGTTGATCCCCGGTAGCGCGAGTTTGTTGCAAGAGCAGCATTCCAGCGAGCACTGCAAGCATCCGTAGCATTTTTCGTGTGTGCATAATGGGGGCGATGAATGCGATGGGCGCAATGTTCAGCATAGTTGGTTTTGCAATCGGGAGGTGGATCAAGGTCGGTCCTCCGGAGTTGAAGATGGAGGGGGCGGACCACTGGATTGCCCATCGGTAGGATTGGCAGGTTGAGTATCGCCAGGGTTGCTCGATTGGTTATTTGTGGGGGCGTTGCTTGTGGGGGCGTTAATGGTGGAGGAGGTAGTAGCAGCGGTGGTGACTTGGAGAGGCTGAAGTTCGATCACCAGTTTGGTTTCCGTGCCGAAGGCAAGTCGGAGGCGAAGGTTGTTTTCTTGGGTGTTTGAAGTTGAAGGGATAGGTTCGAAGTAGATTTCGGCTGGATCGGACTGTTTGTCGGTGAAGAGTTCGATCAAGACGATCGCTCCGGTTTTGGTAGAAGTGTAGACATCTGCAGTCGCATCTCCAATAACGATGCGGGTCGTATCGAAGAGTTCCATAGGGTTGGAAGCGATGGGGCTTCGACCTAGATAAGTCGCCTCACCCATTTTCCTCGGGCCGATGGTGAGCCATTGTTGCCAGACGTCGAGAGCGAGTGCGAGAGAGCCTGCATTTTGTTTTTGGATCCAAGGAGCCCAGCCATTTTTTGCTCCGACTGATTCGGACTTATCCCCGAAGGTCCATATGACCTTTTCTGCGTGGATCGAGATGCTTACGGGTGTGCTTTCCGCGAGCACAGATCCGATGGAGGTAAGCATTGTTATGGGGGTGTTTTCAGGGGTGGAAGTGTTTTGCGGATCTGCGTTATCTGGAGTTTTGGGGAGTGGAGCGGAAGGCTCGGGGCTTAGGGGGATCGTTGGGATTTTAGGAGCAGGATTGTCTTTTTGGAGTGCTAGGATGCGATCGAGTTCGAGGGTATTGAAGTAATAATTGCTGAAGCCTCGACGGGTTTGAACCATGGCTGCGAGTGGATCGTTGTTTTTGGTTTGAGCGGGGGGCTCTTGGTTCTCAGCGCGTTGTTGTTGCGATTCTCCTTGGACGATTTTTTCCAATTCGATAGGTAGGTGCAAGCTTTGGAGGCGGATGAGAGTTTCTTGGACTCCATTTTCGTTTCTGAATTTCAGTGGGATGCGCCACTGGTCAGGGAAGATCCCCAGGATGTTTTTCAGTTGGTTTGTAGTTGCGATATCGCGGTCGGCGAGCTTTAGGATTTCATCGCCGTAGCGCAAGCCGCGGCGGTAAGCATCGCTCGAGTCCAAGATGTTCGAGACGATCACTTTACCCTGCTTGTCCGTCGCGACAGTAAAGCCGAGGGTTGCGTGGTCGACCACGCGTCCAGACCGCAGGTTCCAGAAGAAGTTCATCGCTTGTTTGATGGAGATAGCGTATCCGACACCGACGTTGACGCGACCACGTTTTTCGAACGAGCAGCGGCCGTTGATACCGATCAGTTCGCCTTTTGCGTTGAAGAGAGGTCCGCCGGAATTCCCTGGGTTGATAGCGGCATCGGTTTGGATGCAGTCACTGTATTCGAGGATGGTGCCGGCGGGGTATTGGTATCGATGCACGCCGCTGATCAATCCGTAGGTGACCGTTGGTTGCAGGTTTGTCGCGAGCACGAATGGGTTGCCGGCGGCGAAGCACCACTGGCCGACACGTACCGCGTCGCTATCTCCGATGGTAGCGACAGGGAAGTCATCGCGTCCGACCATTTTCAAAACAGCTAAGTCGCCCGTCGGATCGATTCCTGCGACGACCGCTTCATACATCTTCCCGTCGTTGAGTCCGCATCGCATGCGCGTGCCGAACGGGCTAGAGACGTGGAAGTTCGTAAGTACGTATCCGTCAGGGGTGATGCAGACGCCCGAGCCGCCCCCTTGGCTATCGACGCCGAAGACGCCGACGGTACAAGCCGACGCCCTTTTCATCGCATCGATTCGTTTTTCTTGAGCTGCAAGGACTTCGGGGCTTGGGGTTGGGCCGACGGCCGGTTCTTGGGCGTTCGAATGGGAAGTTAGATTCGTGGCGAGTAAGGTCACGGCGAGCAATGCCACGGATGGGAGGCGCACGGAGAGTAAGGCGAGGCGATGAGGTAGAGGAGGAGAAAAGAGGGAGGGAGGAAGGTGGGAGGGAGGTGCAACGGGATGTGTTGATAGCATTTGCAAGTTCAGGTATCGGGTGGAGTTGAAATCCGATGATGTACTAGAGGAGGTACTATCAGTGTAGCAAAAGAAGGGCTTGGGACGATTCTTCGGATCGGACAAAGAGGACAATCCGTACTGGTTCGTCGAGAATGTCTGTTCGTCGAGGATGGCGGCACGTAGAGGATGGCGGCACGTAGAGGATGGCGGCACGTAGAGGATGGCGGCACGTAGAGGATGGAG
>CAIJIZ010000472.1 GCA_903820735.1 uncultured Pirellula sp. | reverse complement strand
CGGACCTATCGTGGTGTGGGTCTCCTGGCCCGCAGTCCGCGCAATGGTGGTGCGGTCCTCCTGGGCCGTAGTCCGCGCAAGTTTCCAAGCACCATAACCTATCGCAACACCACGCCTCGCTGCGCTCGTGTTTGCGGCCCTATCGTGGTGTGGGTCTCCTGGCCCGCAGTCCGCGCAATCGTCAGCACACCCCAAGCCTTCCAGACGCCTCGCTGCGCTCGTGTTTGCGGCCCGGGAGGACCGCACCACGTAATGGACCGCTCCACGTAATGGACAGCAACACGTAGTGGACAGCAACACGTAATGAATCGATGCACACTTTACTTCTTTGCGCGAACCCTAAGGGTCGCTCCCCAAAGCCGATCTAGATTTTCCCGCGCCGTTTTCCTACAGTCCACCTTTTCCGGGATTCCAACCCCACCCAGCCGCTTTCCTCCCTTCTGAAAATTCCAACCCTTTTCAGTGCAGGATGCCCTCATGAACCAACGCACCACCCCAACACGATCTACCCCTGCAAAACCCACTGCTCCGGTTCTCTTCTCACTCCCTGATGTCTCTATTGACACGCTCCCAACAGCAAGCGTCCCAGCAACCAAACCACCTGCGACCCTGAACCAATCCTGCGAACCCACGCAACAATCGCGGCCGATTGCCACCCCAGCAATCAACACTCTCAACACGCAAACCATTACCGAACTATCTCCTCTTCCAAAAACGAACAACCTTCTCAATACCGCGATCACTGTGCTGCTAGCCGCCACTGTTCTTATCGCTCTGCGCATCTACACAATCCCCACCCAAAACTCGGACTCGACCACTTCGCCCCCTCGATCCAACGCTGCCTCACTTCCGCAACCCACTTCCACCCCCTCAAACCCTACCCCACCCCACAACCAACCGACCGAACCGACCGGTGTCGTACTAGCTTCCTCAACGACACCTGTGATACCCCCCTCACTCCCACCATTCGCCCCTCAAAATATCACTAATTCGAACTCTTTTGACGCAACGAACTCCGAGAAACCTACCCTCGAAATCAAAGATCCACCCGTCTCGACAGCTTCCTACGAACAATCTCCCCCCCTACCCTCTCCACTCCCTGGGACAGCTGTGAACTCGCAAGGGGTGCCCCAAGCAACTCAACCGAATCTAGCCACCCCCGCCACGCTCACCCTCCCCCCAAACCGAAACAAATCTGCCATTGACGCCCAGTCGCTAAACACCCGCGATATGATCCTGCTTCGACAAGGTAAACAGCTTCCACCTCCATCCGCTCCAACAAATCCCCCCGCATCGCTTGCAGACTGGAAATCACAACCCAATTCCTCAAGTCCAACCATTGCATCCACTCCACTCTCCGGAAACACCTACCCCCCAATCAAACAGAAATACGAACCGATCAGTATCCCCAACCCATCCTCCATCACCTCACGCCCAACCTCGATGGAAATTCCCCCTCCACCAAAACCATACCAACCCATCGGCGCGAACTTTGAGTAATCTCAAAGCCACCCACTCTCCTCACACTCCACACACTCCGCTATATCCCCTATTCATGGGTTCCTTGTCCAAGCAGGATGAATCATGAGCAACTCAACCACATCGTTCCTTCGCTCCTGGGGCTCCGACCCTCAATTCGATTCGCATCAACCAGCAATCGAACCTGCTTCCCAGCCAACCACACCCGCAGAAGCTTGGAGAACAGCCGAAAAAATCTCGCCAGCGTGGGAAGTCGACGCATTGTGCTGGCCTGACGTTGTCTTGCGTCTCGAACAACACCACGCACAAACCGTTACACGTGTTAGCCAACATATCGCTGCTTGCAATCAAGCTGGACTGAAAGTCTTAGCTCTCACCGCTGCCGATCGAGGCACGGGCCGAACTACCGTCGCAATGTACCTCGCCCGCGCCGCCTCCTTCGCTTCCCTACGCGTCGCGCTACTCGACGCGGATCTGCTTTACCCAAGCCTCACTGATCAATTGCAACTCGATGCGCCGAACTCATGGACCGATTGCATCAGCAAAAACCTTGCTATCGATGAAGTCGCGATTCAATCTGCCCAAGAAAATATCACGATCTACCCACTCCTCGAACCGCAACCGGCAAGCTTCCTTGCCGAACACCAACAACCAATCGCGGACTTCATCACAAAACTCGCATCCGAATACGACTTGGTTATCCTCGACTCCTCCATAATCTCCAACCTATCGGATAACCCATCGAACACCCTTGTCGGTATCGCAAACCCTTCGGCGATCCAAGCTGCAATCGTGGTCACAGATGCGGAACTGAGCAGCCATGAAAAAACCGACGAAGCTTGCAAGCAACTACAGTCGCTTGGCCTAAGCTCCGTCGGTATCGTTGAAAACTTCCGCCCCTAAATCTAGCTTGAGATGGTCTGGATCTGATACTCACCATCGACGTAGTCGACGTGAATTGAACCACCCTCATGCCCGTCGCGTTTGAGCAACTCGGTGGCAATCGCGTTCTGCAACCGCCTTTGAATCACTCGCTTCAACGGTCTCGCACCAAACACAGGATCGTACCCTTCCTCGGAAATCGCATCGACCGCTCGATCGCTGATCGTAAACTTGTAATGCACCTCAGCTAACTGCTTCTCCAATCGCTTCAATTGCAAACCCACAATGCGACGAATCTGATCCCGCTTCAATGGCTCGAAGAGAATCGTGTCGTCGATACGATTGAGAAATTCCGGCAAGAACTTCGCTTTAAGCGATTCCTGAACCGCTTCCTGCATCTCCTCGACGCCACCACCCTCGTCCGCAACCCGCTGAATCATCTGGCTCCCGACGTTACTCGTCATCACCACGATCGTATTGGTAAAGTCGACCGTGCGATTCTGCCCATCGGTCAATCGCCCATCATCAAGCAATTGCAACAAGATGTTAAAGACGTCATTGTGCGCTTTCTCGATCTCATCAAGCAATACAACACTATACGGACGTCTTCGAACAGCCTCCGTCAACTGCCCACCCTCTTCATATCCGACATACCCCGGAGGTGCTCCTACCAACCGACTGACAGTGTGCCGCTCCATGAACTCACTCATGTCGATGCGCACCATCGCATTCTCATCATCAAACATCACCTCGGCTAACGCCTTGCACAACTCCGTCTTTCCCACCCCTGTAGGCCCAAGAAACAGAAATGATCCGATCGGACGATTTGCATCCGAAAGCCCACTGCGACTGCGGCGCACCGCATTGCTGATGGCTTCTACCGCGGGATCTTGACCAATCACACGCTGATGCAACCGCTCTTCCATCACCAACAGTTTCGCACGCTCGGTCTCCAACATGCGTGTCACAGGTACACCTGTCCACGAACTGACCACCTGCGCGATCTCGTCGGCCGTCACCTCCGTTCGCAATAGACGTGGATGCTCCTCTCCTTTCTCCTCCTGTTCGTCTTCCTGCTCAAGCTGCTCGCGAAACTTCCTTCGCGTCTGATCTAACTCAAACAGCTTCTGATAATCGGCTTCGTTAACCGATAACCCAGAGGATTGCTTCTCTTTGATCGAAATCTCCAATTTGCGAAATTCCCCCTCGGCACTATCTAATAGCTTACGAACCGACTTCACATCCGATAACCCAAGCTTCTCCGCTTCCCATTGCTCGCGAAGACTCGCTACCTGCCGCTGCACCGACTCCATCTCTTGCTCGATGTCTTCAAGCGCCTCTTCGGTACCCTCATCGGCCTCTTCTTTCAACTGCCGCTGAGCAAGCTCCAGTTGCCGAAGCCGACGTTGCAACGAATCAATCTCCGTAGGAACGCTGTCTCGCTCCATCGCTAATCTTGCCGCTGCTTCATCGACCAAGTCGATTGCTTTGTCGGGAAGAAACCGATCCGCGATGTACCGATGCGATAACTTCGCAGCTTCCACCAACGCAGCATCCCGTATCTTCACACCATGATGCGCCTCATAACGCGGCTTAAGCCCTCGCAAAATAGTGATCGTATCCTCCACCGATGGCTCACCGACATACACCGGCTGAAAACGTCGCTCCAAGGCCGCATCCTTCTCGATGTGCTTGCGATACTCGTCCAACGTAGTCGCACCGATGCAACGCAACTGCCCCCGAGCTAACTCAGGCTTCAATAACTGCGCAGCATCGCTCGAACCCTCCGCCGATCCAGCACCAATAACGGTATGCAACTCATCGATAAACAGGATCACCTCACCATCGGCATCCTTCACCTCTCGAATCACAGCCTTAAGCCGCTCTTCAAACTCTCCACGAAACTTCGTACCCGCAACCAACCCACCCATGTCTAACGCGATCACCCGACGATTCTTCAACGACTGCGGTACGTCTCCTTGCACGATCCGCTGCGCTAAACCTTCCGCAATCGCAGTCTTGCCTACCCCCGGCTCGCCGATCAACACCGGATTGTTCTTCGTTCGCCTCGACAATACTTGTATGACGCGACGAATCTCATTATCTCGACCGATCACCGGATCTAACTTGTTACGCTTCGCTTGCGCTACTAAGTCAACACCGTACTTTTCCAAAGCCTGAAACTTACCCTCCGGACTCTGATCCGTTACCCGCGCACTTCCTCGCACCGTTTGCAAACCCTGCAAAATGTCCTTCTCTCCAACACCGAACAATCGCAACAACTCGCCGCTGTTCTTGTCCGACTTGCATAACCCAAGCAACAAATGCTCGGTACTTACAAACTCGTCCTTCATCGACTCGGCCGTCGAGGCCGCCGACTCAAAAGACTTCTGCAAGTTCGCCGATATCCCAGGCTGACGGCCACCACTCATCCGCGGCAACCGCTTCATCTCACTGCTCGTCGCCGCTTGAATCTTCTCCAACGGCGCTCCGATCTTCTTCAACAAAGGTACCACCACCCCACTGGGATCCTCCAACAAGGCTGCTAACAAATGCAATCCGTCAATCTCCGGATTGCCATCCGAAGCCGCTTTTGATTGCGCTCCGACGATCGCCTCCTGAGCCTTAATCGTTAACTTGTCCATGCGAAATGTCATTGTTTGCCCCCTCGCGTTTGCGGATTTGTGGATTTGTGGCGCTTCAGACCCAGCCCACCTCAACGGCCTCGCACCATTTTGCGACCGTCTTGGCAGTCAATTCCTGACTTCTTTATGACCAAGCAAAATACAGGCCAATCGAAACAATCCATCCCTGTTTTTCTCAGGTTCGCACCGAACTCTACCCCGCAAGGGGCTTGCCAATCCCAACCCCAAATTCCATACTTACACCATGACTCCGCTGATCCCTGCCACCTACTATTGCCAATTTATGCGTTACCGAGGCTTTTCCCTCGGTCGCCGGAGGTAGGTGCTGCCCATCGCAATGTATTGCAATCAGACCAAGCAGAATACCGAACCTCAAGGCAATCAACCTTGAGGTTTTTTTATAAACCACTCACTTCATCGCTCAATTCATTTCCCACATATAACCCAAGATCCCCCACACAGAAAGCCACCGTCATGATCGTCGTAATGGAACAAAATGCCCCGAACCAACTCATCGAAAATGTAGCGAACCGCATCACCGAACTCGGCCTCAAAGCGCACGTCATCCGAGGAACCGAACGAACTGTAATCGCCGCAGTCGGTGACGAAAGAAAAGTAAAAGTCGAGTCGTTCGAATCCTTCCCCGGCGTCTGCGAAGTCCTCCCGATCCTCGCCCCCTACAAAATGGCCTCCCGAGAACTTAAACCCGAAGCCACCGAAATCCAAGTCCTCGGCTTCAAAGCCGGACGAGGTTCCGTCGGCGTGATGGGCGGACCTTGCTCCGTGGAAAACGAAGACCAAATCGTCGCTTGCGCCCGAGCGGTGAAACAAGCCGGCGCTACCGCATTGCGAGGTGGTGCCTTCAAACCCCGCACCAGCCCATACTCCTTCCAAGGTATGAAAGAAGATGGACTGAAACTTCTCGACCTCGCACGTCAAGAAACCGGACTGGCTGTCGTCACCGAAGTCATGAGCACCGAAGACGTATCACTCGTCGCGAAATACGCTGATATCCTTCAGATCGGCGCTCGCAACATGCAAAACTACAGACTTCTCGAAGCCGTCGGCAGATCGGGCCGCGCAGTCCTGCTCAAACGAGGTCCGAGCGCTTCGATCGAAGAATGGCTCCTCGCCGCTGAATACATCCTCAACGAAGGAAACCCAAACGTGATGCTCTGCGAACGCGGTATCCGTACCTTCGAAACACACACCCGCTTCACCCTCCCACTCGCAACCGTCCCCTACCTACACCGAAAAACTCACCTCCCGGTTATCGTCGACCCTAGCCACGGTACCGGTCACGCTTACCTCGTAACCGATATGGCCGCCGCAAGCGTCGCTGCGGGGGCCGACGGACTGATCGTCGAAATGCACCCGAACCCAGAAAAAGCCATGAGCGACGGATACCAATCCCTGGACTTTCCTCAATTCGAAGAAATGATGGATCGCTGCCGTGTGATCGCAAACGCCCTTGGAAAATCCTTCGGTTAAATCATGCCCGATCAGCCCGAACACTCGAACCCCGAAAACTCGAGCCCCGAAAACTCGAGCCCCCAAAACTCGAGCATAGCACAGAATCCCGAGGTCCCACCAACATCGATCCCACCTCGGGATACCGGTGAATCACCGCGCATTCCCCATTCCCTCCCTCTTATTTGCATCGCTGACAACGTTCACCCCTGCTCGTACTTGCCCGAGAAAACCGCCACAATGCCTCTGCACGTGGCTCAACCCTCTCTCTCCGACGCAGACTTCGAAATCGTCCTCGAAGCCGGACTGCGACGCTCCGGACAATTCACCTACTACACCGCTTGCGAAAATTGCCAAGCTTGCGAACCCGTTCGCATCGATGCCAATAAATTCGATTGGTCGGACTCCTGGAGACGTATCATCAATCGAGGAGACCGCCTGCTAAAACTCGATATCGGCCCCCCTGAATTCTCCATCGAACGACTCCAACTCTTCAACATACACCGCGATATCCGAAATCTCGGGCACGGCAACGACTCCTACACCCCCTACGATTACCAAAGCTTCCTCGTCGATTCTTGCTGCGATTCTACCTACGAACTACGCTATTACCTGGATAACTCACTGGTCGCACTCTCCGTGATCGACTTAAGCTCCAACTCCATCTCCGCAGTCTATACCTACTTCGATCCGAATCACGCAAAACTCTCTCTGGGCTCCTACTCCGTCCTTAAACAAATCCAACTCGCACAACGCTCCGGACGCAAATGGGTCTACCTCGGACTCTACGTCGCCGAAAACCAACACCTTAACTATAAAGCCCGGTTTCTACCCCAAGAGCGATACATCAATCGTCAATGGATCGAATACTCTCGGCCCACCGAACCAAAATCATGAACCCAACAGCCTCCCAACCCGAACCAAGCATCAGTAACACACCCCCTGCCGGCCGCAAGAAACGTAAAACAGCCCTCTTCATCCTCTCAGGCCTGCTCCTCGCAATCCTCTCAGTCGTCGCACTTCTACCCTCAATCCTAGGCTCTAAATGGATCTACCAGAAACTCGTCGATCAACTCAAAGTCGAAGGCTTCCAACTCAACATCGATAATGCCAAACTCGCTTGGCTACAACCCATCTCACTCAATGGTATAAGCCTCGAACAACTCAACGCACCCAACGACCGACGCAACCTCTTGACTATCGATTCCATCGCTTCGAATCGATCCCTTCTCGGATACATTCTCAATGGTCGAAACCTCGGAAAAATCACGATCCGAAGCCCGAAACTTGCAGTCGAACTCCTAGAAAACTCATCAAACATCGAAAAGCTTTCACGCTCCCTCGAAAACTCCTCACTGATCAACAACAAAAACAAGAAAGATAAATCTCGACCAAAAATCGACATCGATCTCGCCGTCGAATCCCTAAGTCTCGATGTCCGACGTTCCGATGCATCCGAAAACATCCTCGTCGTTCCTCCCGTAAACCTAGACCTCCGCTACAAAACCCTCGACGGCAACCCTCGCATCGAAGTCCTCCCGACCACACTGCTCGACCAAGTCACGATCACCCAAGAACTCGTTCGACTCGGCCTCGGACGCGCAATCCCCCTCCTGGCAAAATCCGCTTGGTTCGACGGCCAAGTCTCCTTGCATATCGATGCGCTCGAAATCCCTCTCGATCAACCAGCGATGGCAAAAGGGAAAGCCGAACTGACCCTCCACGAAGTCCGCAGCGGACCATCCGAACCGATCGTCCTGAATGTCCTCGATATGATCGCCAAGTTCCGCAAAACAGAACCGTCCCACGAACTGGTATTCATCGATGGCTCGATCATCCAAGTCCAAATCGAAAACGGAAAAGTCGAACACCGTGGAGTCCAAGTCGGTCTGCCGCGCATCGACCAACGCCTACAACTCTCCAGCAATGGATCCGTCGGCCTGATCGACCGCTCCCTAAACGTCGCTCTAGGTATCCCCGTCCCCATCGAAATGCTCGCTCGACGCGAATCCGTCCAACAAATCGGTGTCCCGCAAATCTCTCTACCCATCCGCGGAACAACCGACTCTCCTTACGTCGACTGGAAAGCTCTTCGCGGTGACTCCGCCGACTTGATCTCACTGATTTCCGCGGCACTCGGTGACGAAGCCCCCGCGACGGCAGCAATCCTCGATGCAGCCAGCAATATCACCGACGGAAAAGCCGATCAAGCCATCGGCGCAGCCGTCGATGTCATCAAAGAACTAAGACAACGCCGGCTCGAACGAAAACAACAGCAACAACAGCAACAACAGCAACAACAAAAACCAACGCAAATCGACTCGGCTTCCAAAAGCGATCCATCCACGAAGAACGATCCACCCAGACGCCCCCTGAGGGACGCGCTGAAAAACATCCTCTCGGGGGCAACGGAAACAAAGCCCGCGACAACCCCCGGAGCAAACCAATCACCCGAGTAATTCTCGCCGCAAGCTCAACTTGCGTTATCGCACAACGAGCTACTCGTTCTTCCCTTGTTGATTTCCATCCTTCTCTTCTTCTTCGTCTTCTTCTTCGTCTTCTTCTTCCTTGTCGTCGTCATCATCCCCAGCTCGAGCGAAAACGAACGCAGCTCGTACCGGAGGTGGCATCGGCGAATTTGCACCGCGGACACTTCTCCAAACAATCTCATTGAGCAACAAATCGTCCGCCGCATCCGGAATGGAGAAATCCATCTTCTCGGACAT
>CAIJIZ010000471.1 GCA_903820735.1 uncultured Pirellula sp. | reverse complement strand
TCGCACGGCCTCAGAGGGCCATGCTACGGGGACATGCCACGGAAAGGTCTTGCCCCCCTTCCCTCGAAGGTGACAATTTGCTGCTCAAAAACCACGTCTCCGCGTACCAATCCATATCTCGATTTGACGGTATTGGCCTAACGCCTAAAGCCTAAAGCCTTAAGCCTTTCCTTGCCCCGCAACACGGGCCGAGGAGGCCCATGTTACGGGGCTTTTTGCGAACCCACCGGCAATAGCTGTTAGCTGTGTGTGCCCGAACCTAACGCCTAACGCCTAAAGCCTAAAGCCTAAAGCCTAAAGCCGAGGATTCCCATGGTACGCCCCTTCGCCGTGACACCCTTCCTACCAACTGCTAGAATGCATGTCCCCCCTTCCCTGCCCGCCCCCTCCATTCTCCATCCCTAATTCCTGATTCTCATGCTATTTCCCCGAACAGATCCGTCTGTCGCTTGGATGCTTCTCGTCGGATGCATGGCTTTCCCTATTTGCTCCGGCACGTTGGTGGCTCAAGCCCCCCCTGCCCTGCCCGTTCGGTCGGAAGTCGCCGAAGGGATCTCAAGTGCATCCATTGCGGCACGGATCGATCGCGAAATCCAAACGGGCTACGAGAAGGCGGCCATCATACCCTCTGAGATTTGTAGCGACGAAGTTTACTTGCGCCGTTTGACACTTGATCTGGTCGGTCGCATACCGACCCTTGCCGAACGTACGACGTTTTTACAAGACACCTCGCCGGACAAACGGCTGCGGTTGATCGATCAACTTGTGGCGAGTGAAGATTACGTGCAGCACTTTGCTGATATGTTGGATTCGCTGTTGATGGGGCGAGCCCATCGAGGCAAGATGGCGGAGCGCAGAGCCCATTGGCGACCTTATTTGGAACGCGTATTTCGCGACAATCGAGCTTGGGATCAAGTCGCCCGCGAGATCTTGTTAGCTAGGCCGGAAAGTTCCGATCAATCAGGTGCTGTGTGGTTTCTTTACGAGCGCAATGACAATCCACAAGCGATTGCCGAAGCGGTAGCACCTGCATTTTTTGGTATTCGCATCGATTGTGCTCAGTGTCACGATCACATGGTCGCTTCGGATATTCATCAAGCCCATTATTGGGGGCTGGTCGCCTTCTTTAATCGCAGCAAGAATCAAAAGACCAACGCCGGGCCAAGGGTCAGTGAATCGGCCGTGGGGGGCTTTTCGGATTTCGCGAACATCCATGGTTCTAGTTATCCAAATCTACTGACCTTTTATGAAGCGAGGACGATCGACGAGACGCGGCCGGAGAAGGACGCTAAGCAGGAGGATCGTGATGAGTACTATGTCACTGCCGCAAATCCTGACGAACCTAAAGTCCCCAAGTTCTCGCGACGCGAGCGGTTTGTGGAAGACGTGTTCAAGGGGCATCGCATGGTTCCCAGAGCTTTTGTCAATCGCTTGTGGGCGATGCTGATGGGGCGAGGCATCGTCCACCCCTTCGATCAAATGGATTCCGCACACGATCCATCGCATCCCGCGTTACTCGAAGGCCTAGCGGATGATTTCGTTTCGTCGGGTTATGACATTCGCAAATTGGTGTGCGGGATTGTTGCCAGTCGAGCTTACCAACTCAGTTCAGTGCGCCCCGAAGGTGTCGAGGATCCCGCAACGTTTGCGTGGGCTCTTGAAAAGTCCCTCACTGCGGAGCAGTTGGCAAGGTCGATCCAAGTTGCTTTGAACCAGAGTTTTAAAAATGATCATCCGCTACTGGCCGAATTGCGAGATCGCATGCCGGAGGTGATGCCCGAGACGATCGTGACCGATGTCGGGGATGCAATGTTTTTGACCAACAATCCAGCGATGCACGCGATTGTCTTTGACAAGGCCAATGCAGAGGGGCTTGCGGTACGGCTCGCCAAGCAATCCGATCTCGATGTCGCGATCCAAGAAATGTTTTTATCGACACTGGTTCGTCTGCCCGATGCACAAGAGCTTGAAATGCTTCGAAGCTTTATTCAGCGGGGCGCGGTGGGTGCTGATCCATCGCGGGTCGAAACGGTTTGGCGCAACGCTGTATGGGCGTTCGTGACATCCGCCGAGTTTCGCTTCAATCACTAAGGTTTCGGCCTGGGATTCGGTGTGCGTCTCCTCACATGATTCGCCACCCCGTTTAGCAAGCGAGTTCGAACAAAACAATAAATATAACAATCAATACAGCGAACAACAGAATGTCCACCAACGACAGATGCGGGGTGATTGCGTGACGGAACACAAAGCGAGCGAGCGTCGAGTTCGAAGGGATTGTGGTAGTCCGGAGCATCGTGCGCATCGCCGGCTTTTCTTGCAAGGAGCGATGGCAACAGGGGTGGCGTCGGTCGGAAGTTTTAATGGATTGTTTTCGATTCCTGCATTGGCCGATGAAACCAAGAAGCGAGGGAAGAAATGTATTCTGTTGTGGTTGTGTGGTGCTCCGAGCCAGTTTGAAACTTGGGATCCCAAACCGGGGACAGCGACCGGTGGTCCCTTTGGAGCCATTCCCACGTCGATTCCAGGGATGCAAATCAGTTCTTTGATGCCGCAATGTGCGACGATCATGGACAAGCTTGCGGTTATTCGGTCGATGAGTACCGAACCGAGCGAGCATTTTCAAGGGATCGATGTATTGACCCGGGGAGATCAACCTCGCCCCCCGTTCACCCGTCCGATTTTAGGTTCGGTGGTCGCTCAGCAGCTTGGTCAGCTGGAGAGTCCGGTTCCTCAATTCGTGTTATTGGATCCGTGTCCGGAGGGAAATGAGTTCAAGTCCTTCAAAGCGGGTAATTGGGCCGGATGGTTGGGAGCCGAGTATGGGCCGGTGCGCTCGGGAGGGGAATTTGCGATTCCGGACATACTCAAACCGGAAGCGTTGAGCGAGGTCGACCATGAGGATCGAGAAGCGTTGCGCAAGTTTTTGAGTCGCAAATTCCAAAACGATCAACGGAGCAAAGCGGCGTCGGGTTACAACGCAGCGTTTGAACGAGTCAAAGGCTTGATGAGTTGCGCACCGTTGTTTGATTTGGAAAACTTGCCCGAAGCGGACCGCAAGCGATACGGTCATGGGGCGTTCGCCCAGCATGCATTGCAAGCTCGTCACTTGATCGAAAACGGATCGACCTTTGTGATGGTGGCCAACGGGATGCCTTGGGACAATCATGTCTTTCAGCACGAGATGCATCAGATGTTGGTGCCCGAATTGGATCATGTTCTCTTTCATCTGGTGAAGGATCTCGAGGAACGAGGAATGCTCCAGGATACCCTCGTCATCGCGATGGGGGAGTTTGGCAGAACACCTTGGCTCAATGAAGCTCGCGGGCGAGATCATTATGCGAAGGCATGGAGTTTGGCGATGGCAGGTGGGGGGATTCGCGGAGGTGTGGTCTATGGGGAGACCGACCCGTTGGGGTTCGAAGTAACCCGAGATGCGATCGACAATCGAAGGTTGTTCGCCACCATTTTTAAAGCGCTCGGGATCAATCCTCACGAGCAGTATAATTTGCCCGAGTTACCGACCTTCCATCGTGTGGAAGGGAATGTATTACCCATCGATGAATTGCTGATTGGATAGGGCTGAGCCATGGTACCAAGAACGATAAACCGGGTGCATGATTTCAAACTGCCGACAGCAATTTTGGGGGCATGTTTGTTGGACGACGACAATCAACTCGCGGTTGCTTGTATGGATGGTGTGTATCGGGTGGATGTGTTAGCAAAGTCCCATCAGAAGGTCGGGGCGCATGGCAGTTACGTCAGTTCGGCTGTTTATCACAAGGGAACCAAGTCGTTTATTACTGCTGGGTATGACGGGTGTTTGAAATGGTTTTCGGCCGAGAGCAGTGCCGTGGTACGGGAGGAGAAAGTCCATTCGTTTTGGTCTTGGGACATGGCGCTCAGTCCAGACCAGCGTTGGATCGCGAGCGTGACAGGTCAATACATTGCCGGGGATTACAAGTACACACCTGCGGCGGAGAGGGAGCCGTCGGTAAAGATACTTCGAGCGGAGGATGGGGTGACCGTGCATAGCTTACCTCATGTGCCGTCGGTGCAGTCGGTCGCTTTTAGTGCGGACAGTCAGTGGGTCGCAGCTGGTAATTTGATGGGAGAGGTGCGAGTCTGGAAGGTCGAGACGGGGGAGCAGGTCGGAGGGTTTCAGAGCAAAGATTTTACGAGTTGGGGAATCATCAAGAGCCATTGTTATTTAGGAGGGATTTTTGCGATCCGGTTTTCTCCGGATGGTAACGAAGTCATCGCCTGTGGGATGGGGGATATGCGAGATCCGATGGCGGGCAATGGCAGACAGTTATGGCAACGGTGGAATTGGCGAGAGGGGAAGTTGATACAGCAGACGAAAGAGAATCAATCGGGTGAGGGGTTGATGGAGGCTTTAGCGATAAGTCCCAAGGGGGATAGTTTCTTGATGGGAGGGAGGCTGCGTGGTGGGGAGTGGAACGCAGCGATGTTTGATTTTCAGAGTGGTGAGAGGCTTGGGACGATCAAGTCTGGGTATCGGATTACGGAGATGTTCTTTAACTCAAAGGGAGAGTTGTTGGTCTTTGGGGGCCAGGGGCAACCGGGCAAGGAGTCGGATGGCAAGTTCCCGGACTTCGGCCGTGTTGAGGTTTATCAGATTGGTGATTAGTCGTTACTGTGCGGTGTGTAGTCCCTACATCTGAGAGCGAAGTAGTGCTGTTGGAAGTACTGCTGTTGAAAGAGGAATAAAGAAAGATGAAGCCCAGTCTCTTGGAGAGAATCTCGGACGGGGAAACTCATTTGGTATTTGATTATATTGATGCGGGAAACGCAGCCAGCACGCGGGATGATGGAGGTGTGTCTCTGATCCAGTGGTGTGCGTACCATGGAGATGTCACTGCCATTCGATTCCTGCTTCGCAACGGAGAGTCCTTGGAGTCACTTGGGGATAACTTGGATTTGAACGGTGCGGTCTTTCACGGTTATCCGGGGCTTTGTCAGTATTTGATTGAGCAAGGGGCAGACGTCAACAAGCCCATGCCGGATACGGGAGAGACACCTTTGCATGCGTCGCTATGCAAGTCGGACAGGGGGGAGTTAGATCAGGTATTGAGGATTCTGCTTGCAAATGGCGCGAATCCAAACTGCTTCACCAACCCATCTGTGGAAACGGATGCATTCATGCGGGATGTAAGGACACGAGCCGAAACGCCGCTTCATCGCGCAGCGGCGTTTGGCAACGAAGAGACAATTCAGATGCTTCTTGATGCAGGGGCTCGTGTCGATGCAAAAGATATGCATGGGGATTCACCGCTTACGTGGGCAAGCTGGCATCTTCGTCCCAGAGCCATTTTGCGATTGCTGTGTTATGGCCCCTATCGCATCAAATAGCAATTACGTTGCGTGGTTCACACAAAGAAGCGTAACGTGGGCCTCCTCGGCCCGTGTTACGCTTCAATGGCTCACGCAAAGAAGCAAAGACGCAAAGAAAGCCAGAGCCTTTTGTGTTGTGTTGTTTTTACGCGTGGACCCGGTGGGTTCCGCGGTCGGTGGTTGACCGGTGGTTATGGAACGGTGGTGGTTAGGTTGTTGCAGTGGTTTATGAAGTCAGGGGCCGACCGCTTCACCGCACCCTACGCGCGGACGCCCCCTCATCCCCCCCGCCCCTTACTCCCCCGCCAGAGCCCGGTGGAGAAGGGGAGCCAAGCGGAGATCAAAGGCATTA
>CAIJIZ010000470.1 GCA_903820735.1 uncultured Pirellula sp. | reverse complement strand
TCAAGCGAAACAGGCGGGTGAGAAGCTCCTTGATCGCGGCGCGAGTCGAGTGGTCATCACCCTAGGGAGTCTTGGGGCAATGGCCGCTCAAAGCGATCTAAATGGCCGGCGGGAGTTTCGATGGATAGAACCGTTTTCTGTAGTACCCATCGATACGGTAGCCGCTGGGGATGCCTTTCTCGGGGCTCTCGTCGGTGAGTTAGCCAAAGATCGTTCGTTAGTGGAAGCTTGCCGATATGCCGCAGCGGCGGCAGCCCACAGTGTCACGGTCCGTGGAGCGCAGCCTTCGCTACCGACCCCTGCGGACGTTCAAGCGATTCTCAAGCGGTAGGGCTGCGATGTAAACGCTTTCTCAAAAACGCAACAGCAGCTTAAGCCGACCAATGCGACTTGGTATGCTATAGACTGCATCTGAAGTATTTGATTTCCGTATTCTTTCCGACTTCCACTCTTAAGATCCAATTGTACGCACACCATGCAATCCTTCCGACCATTAGCGTTTTCCCAAATCCGAAGACTATTCCCCGTGAGCGGATTGTTGCGTCTGTGTTGCTGGGCTTTCCTGCTGGCCACGATGATCGGCGGTTGCAATTCAAATCGTGATTCTGCAGCGACCAGCAAGCCAGCTTCGAAAGGAGCTGAAAGCAGCTCATCAAGCAAACCGAAAATTGCTTTGGTGATGAAATCGCTGGCTAATGAATTCTTTTCTACGATGGCGGAAGGGGCGAAGAAGCACCAAGCTGCGCATGCGGGTGATTACGAGTTGATTGTCAACGGCATCAAAGACGAGCGGGACCTGGCGCGTCAGGCTGCCATTGTCGAGGAGATGGTGGCATCGGGAGTTCAAGCGATTGTCATTGCGCCGGCGGACTCGAAAGCATTAGTTACGGTGTTGCGGCGAGCGAAGCAAGCTGGGGTTGTGGTGGTCAACATCGACAACAAGCTCGATGCTCAGGTGCTGGAAGCAGAGAAGTTATCGATTCCATTCGTTGGCCCAGACAATTTGCTCGGGGCTAAAACAGTGGGAGCGTTCTTAGCTGCCAAGTTAAAGTCGGGGGATCGAGTTGGGGTTTTGGAAGGGATTCGTACGAGTTTCAATGGAACGCAACGGAGGTTGGGTTTTGAGCAAGCGATGAAGGAAGCGGGGATTGAGATTGTCGATAGTCAAAGTGCCAATTGGGAGACCAACCAGGCGAATACCATTGCAGCATCGATGATCAGCACCCATAGCGATCTGAAAGCGATATTAGCAGCGAACGATTCCATGGCGCTCGGTGCGATTGCAGCTGTAAAGGGGGCGAATAAATCAGACTCGATCGAAGTCGTCGGTTTCGACAACATCACAGCAGCCCAGGAAGCGATCCGCGAAGGCCGAATGCTTGCTACTGCCGATCAACACGGCGATCAGCTAGCCGTCTTTGGGATCGAGGTTGCATTGCAGCTTATCGCTGATCCCAAGTCGAATCCCGAGGATCGACAAACACCTGTAGATCTGATCACCAAAGCCGAGCTGGTCGCGAATCCCCAGTAGTTGTCAATCAAATACTCAACGCGGATTGCATTCCCCCGAATAGCATTAGGTAAGGCTGTAGAGAAGTTGTTTTGCACCCAAGAACTTACGAAAGAGTTTTCCAGCCGTGCTGTTGATGCGGTGAGCATTGAGTTCCAACGAGGACAACTTCATGCGTTACTAGGCGCCAATGGTGCCGGGAAAAGTACATTATGTCGGATGATTGCCGGGATGCAAAGTCCGACTTCTGGCACCATGCAACTCGATGGCGTTGCCTATTCGCCATCCACAAGACGAGAAGCGAAGCGATTAGGGGTGCAGATGGTTCAGCAAGAGTTGAACCTCATCTCGACCTTGAGCGTTGCGGAAAATCTCTTCCTACAAGAGCTTCCAAATCGACTAGGGGTTTTAGATCGCAAGGAGCTCACTCGCCGTGCTGAAAGGTTGCTAGCTGAATTCGGGTTGGATGGCATATCCCCAGATACATTGGTTGCGGAGTTGGGGATCGGGCAGCAGCAGATGCTTGAAATCATCGCGAATACAAAGGGAAATCCAAAGCTGTTGATTCTCGATGAGCCGACTGCGGCCCTATCAGTTAGAGAGAGCCAGCTATTGTTCGAGAAGATAAGGCGATGGAAAGAAGCTGGTTCAGCAATCGTGTATGTCAGCCATCGACTAGCGGAAGTTGAGTCGCTGGCGGACCGGATTTCGATTTTGCGAGATGGCAAGAGAGTTGGGACTTGGAAGCAAGGTGAGCTGACGCAAAAAGAAATGGTGTTGCAGATGACTGCCGCTGCGGAGGATTTGTGTCATCAAAGCGAGGGGAAACAAAGTATCTCGTCTAAATGCTCTGGTTCTGAAATCGATGGTTCGGAACCAAGCACCGAGCCAGTGCTTGTTGTTGAGAAGCTTGATGCTCCGCCGAAGGTAAGAAGTGTATCGTTGAGTGTTAGTAGAGGGGAGGTATTAGGTGTCGCAGGGTTGGTTGGATCGGGAAGGACCGAGTTGTTGCGATTGATCTTTGGTGCGGATCGAGCTCGTAGCGGATCAGTTTGGGTGGAGGAGGCATCGGGGGCAGATGGAAAGCAGAGCTTGAGCAGCAGAACGATGTTTCGTTCACCTCGAGAAGCGGTATGTTCGGGGGTTGTCATGGTCAGTGAGGATCGAAAATCTGACGGGCTGCTTCTC
>CAIJIZ010000469.1 GCA_903820735.1 uncultured Pirellula sp. | reverse complement strand
TGGCTCCTACTCTGTTTCGACTCATCTACAGGCAAGTCTTTATGGACCCACGAATACCAAGCGGACTACAAGATCAGCTACACGGCAGGCCCTCGCGCTAGTGTGACGATCGACAACGGAAAAGCCTACTGCGTTGGTGCAATGGGACACTTTCATTGCCTAAACGCATCGACGGGTGAAGTGCTCTGGCACCACAACTTGCTTGAGAAGTACGACATTCGAATGCCGATTTGGGGCATTGCCGGCTCTCCCTTGATCTACAAAGACCTTGTTATCCAACAAGTATCCGGAGACGCAGGTGCCTGCATGGTGGCTTTTGATAAATTGTCGGGACGAGAAGTGTGGAGGTCCCTGAAGGATCGAGCGGGATACTCATCACCAGTCCTCATTCAACAATCTGGAAAGGATGTATTGGTTTGCTGGACCGGCGATAGTTTGTCGGGTTTAGACCCTGCGACTGGAAATGTCTACTGGGGACATCCTTTCCCACCATCCCGAATGCCAATCGGAATCGGGGACCCAATCGTAGATGGCGAAACTGTTTTTGTTTCGTCTTTTTATGACGGTTCGCTGATGATTCGTACTCCAAAAGAATCACTAACCTCGGAGGTCCTTTGGCGAGCTGTCGGGCCAGATGAACAACAAACCAAATCGCTACACGCCATGATCGGTTGTTGCATATCTCAGCAAGGATACATCTATGGGGCCGATAGCTACGGACAATTTCGTTGTCTCAATGCAAAAACCGGTGAACGGATTTGGGAAGATCTCACTGCTGTACCACGTGCTCGATGGGCGACGATTCATATGGTCCGGCAAGCCGATCGAGTATGGATGTTCAACGAACGAGGCGAATTGCTCCTGGCGAAGCTCTCTCCGACAGGTTTGACCATCGTCGATCGATGTCCGTTGATCGAACCGACCCGCGACCAGCTAGGACAACGCGGAGGTGTCTGCTGGTCTCATCCTGCCTTTGCCGAAAAGAGTGTCTTTGCTCGCAACGACAAACGACTCGTTCGTGCATCACTCGATGCCTCCAAAAAGTAGCCTTCTCTATCGAGAGGCTACTAGCAATAGAATATTACTAAAAAGCTATTTCAGCATGGTTGCTATCACCAGCGCAACCACCGACATCAGCTTTAACAGAATGTTCAATGATGGCCCTGAAGTATCTTTGAATGGATCGCCGACTGTGTCACCAACGATTGCTGCCTTGTGTGCATCCGAACCTTTCTTATGGGTGACTCCATCGATGACGACCCCCTCTTCGAGCATTTTCTTAGCGTTGTCCCAAGCTCCACCTGCATTGGATTGAAACAAAGCCAACAAAACACCTGTTACCGTGACGCCAGCTAAGAGGCCGCCTAACATCTCTGCTCCGCCTCCAAATCCAACGGCTACAGGCGCTACGATCGCGAGTAATCCCGGCAAAACCATTTCGCGAATCGAAGCCTTGGTCGAGATTTCGACACACTTACCGTATTCGGGCTTACCGTCTGCAGCATTGAAAATGTCTTGATCTTCTT
>CAIJIZ010000468.1 GCA_903820735.1 uncultured Pirellula sp. | reverse complement strand
TGCCGCGAACAATTGTGCGACGTGAGAACCGGCGTGATCTGCTCCCCAAATAATTACGAATACGCCAGCGAACTTGGAAATCTCGATGCCGGATTCATCCGTTTGACCACCATCGCAGACCCCGATCGATGGTGCAAACTCGACGAAGTCGAATATCAGAAGCAAAAGTATCGATGGTACGACGCGTCGGTCGCCTCCGCCGTTCGGTTTATCCCAGACTTCCGCCGCCGTGTGATCGAAACCGACGTCTTCACCCCGAAAACGATCCGCCGCTTTACTTCCCACGATAACGGAGCGGTCTACGGTGCCCCCGAGAAGAAACTCGATGGCACCACTCACCTGAAAAACCTATTCCTTTGCGGCACCGATCAAGGGTTCGTCGGTATCGTCGGGGCGATCGTCAGCGGTATCTCAATGGCCAATCGCCATTGCTTGACGCAATCGTAACCGGCTGGGACTCTGTGGCTCCGTCTTTCTGTTTTTGCGCGGACGGTTTGAAACACAGAGGCACAGAGTCCACGGAGGAAGATTCTCTAATCCGGGGGACTGCAATCGGAACTAGTACAGCAAAATCCCCATTTGGCGATTGTCCTATAGGAATCCCAATTCTAATTTGCGCAAACAAGACACGACCTGGGTCTTTCTCTGTGTCTCTGTGCCTCTGTGTTTCAAAAGAGAGTCACAGAACAAGCGCCATTCTTGCGCGGACTTTTGAAACACAGAGGCACAGAGGCCACGGAGAGAGATTCTCTAATCAGGGGGACTGCAATCTGAACTAACTCAGCAAAATCCCCATTTGGCGATTGTCCGATAGGAATCCCAATTCTAATTTGCGCAAACAAGACAAGGCCTGGGTCTTTCTCTGTGTCTCTGTGCCTCTGTGTTTCCAAAGTCCGCGCAAGAACGGTGAGCCTAAGTGCTCTGCGAAACTCTTACAAGACTAGTAGGACACGTCTTCAGACAATTCATTCAAGGCAAGTCCGAGCTGCAAACAGGACAGCAAAGCCTGCGCGCACTCTTCCCCCTTGTTCCCCTTGTTTCCACCACTTCGGTGGATCGCTTGCTCAAGACTGTTTACGGTCAAGAGTCCAAAAGCGATTGGCTTGTTGTGATCCAAAGATAGTTGCATCAAAGCATTGCTGACCGCACGGTTGATGTGCTGATCGTGTGATGTCTCACCTTTAATGACCGCCCCGAGGGCAATGACACCCGCCATGTCGCGCATCGCAACCAGCCGTTGGCAAGCAAAGGGTAGCTCCCAAGCGCCTGGTACTGCAACGACCATGATGCGATCGGCCGCAATCCCCGACTTGGTCAATGTCTCTATCGCTGCATCACGTAACTTGCCCGTGATGTTTTCGTTGTAACTCGAAACGGCAATACCAATACTACTTTGACTGGCCCGTTGCACCTGCGACTCTGTAGGTACCAATTCTATATGCATAACTCACTCGACGTGGTTGTTGAAATCCAATGGTCGTAAACAGTTAGTATTTTGCTTAGAAATCGACTCGATGTCGACTACCCAAGGACTCACTTTGGCTCGACTTAAGCCAATCGGCTCAATCGACGTGTCAACCACTCGAGACATAATGCACCGGCGATCAAAGCCATCAATAAGCCGTTAAGACGCTGACGAAACGCACTATCGGGTGCATTTGGTAAATAATTGATCTGATCCCGAGGGACGATCGATTCGGGTAATCCTCCCAAATCCTGTAATCCCACCCAGTATTTTCCACCCGTCTTTGCGGCTAATTCCATGAGCAACGGATCGTTGCGTTGCGGTCGCTGAATCTCCAACGCCGGGACGCGGACGATTGTTTGCTGGGTAAGAATTATTTGATCGGCAAGCGTTCCGATCGGCAACTGTACCTCATACGTCCCGGTCCTCTTGGTGGTGTACTGCCCCACATACACCCCCGCCTGCGTCGGATCGGGCAACGGAAGAAGCTTTAATGGACTGCTCCGCCCGCCAGGCTCCTGCAACTTCGCTCCCACTTCGGTTTGCACAAGCGGCTGAAATTGTGAGTCTTTTAACACGGCTCGCACCATGACTTGGTCCCCAACTATCGCTTGCTCTTTATCCACTAACAGCATGCCCCGATCGGAATCCCTAAGCAACCTTCCTTGACCCGCCCAGCGAACAAGCTTCGTATAGTACGTGTCGAAGAATTGCTCTCCGACTTCGCGCATCCGCCATAACTCTCCACCACCTTGGAATACCACGCGGCCAGCCCCGTAGAACTGCGTGGCGAGGTAAATCGGTGATGCACTGTTGACGACCGTCGTTGGATCGGAAAAGGTGGCTAGTACACTCGCGGCCGGTTTCGGTTCGTAACAACCATAAAAACTATATACCCCTCGAAATTGCTCCCAAGCTTTCTTGCTCTCCTCGAGCGATTGGCCGACTTGCATGAAGTCGGTTGCCCAAGCGTTGCTTTGCAAGGTCAATGGCCAAGCCGTCTCGGATTCGAAGCGTCCTATCGAAACCAGCCGTGCACCACGTGAGTTCATCACAACGGGAACCATGCCCCTTAAAATCTCTGCGTTCCGATTTCCATTTCCACTGTTACCCGCCCATTTGGGTGTCGAAACCGGACCTGCAATGATGATCAATCCACCGGCTTGTTCGGAAACCCAACTCTCCAATACGTCGATCTGCTCGGTGGTTAACTTGGTCCAGTCCGCATCGAACGCAACGATTGCATCGTATTGACTGATCTCCTGCCGCGTCTTGGGAAACTCACTCAGTAATTGCTTGGCTTCTTGCGATACCCCCGGTCCACTCGATTGCAGGAAAACGTGTGATTGAACCGTCGGATCGCGAAAAAGCAAATTCCGTACAAACTGATACTCACGCGTCGGGCCACCAGCGATCACCAACACGGTCGAGTTTGGTTCAACGACGCGCACCTCCACCTCGAACTGATTGTCTTGTGCGTTCGAGTCGTTCGGCGGCGCAATGACCTTTAATTCGTAGATCCAAGCTCCGATCTCTCGCGGAGTGACTTCAAATGTCACATTGGTGATCGCATCGTCCGCTTCGAGCGTCAACATGCGCTCTTCTTCAATCGTTGGGCCCACAGTCGAGTTCCCGCCGGGTCGACGTCGCAGCTGAATCGGAATCTGCTTTCCCTGCATCCCTGATGCTTGAAGCAACCCCGAAACGCGAAACCGATCACCCGGAAAAACCCGCTTGGGTGCTTCCATGTCTAATACCTTGACGTTCAGCGGATTCTTGTCCGTACCCAATCCAACCGGGTGAACTCTTACCTCCTGCCCCGCCGCTTGGGATACCACATTGATCGGATCGATTCCCGCGTTGCTCCTCCCATCGGTCAATAAAACGATCGCCGCAAGCGATGAACTTTGCTCTTGTTCCAAGACCGACTGCAAGGCATCCCCTACCCGACTCTCTGTACCCGTCGCCCCCAATAGGGTTTCCCAAGCCACTTCGTCGGGAGCTAACGCCTTCTCCTGCTTGTCGTTTGATTGTTCTTGCTGCGGTTGCAATTGGGCATAGGATTCCTGTGTCCAGAGCGAACGCCATGGAAAGTTTTCAGACCGAAGGATCGCCGTCGAGATAATCACAAAACCGCACAGCGTTCCAACCACACCGGCAAGGATTCCATAAGCCCACCGCTGACGTGAGCTACCCAACGCTCGAGCTAGAGAACATATCACCATCCCAGCCAAAGACACCGCTGTCAGCAACGTTCCCAACCAAGCCGTGAAGCGTAGCCGACCAAGCAGCAACGATTGCTCTTGGGCTCCAGAACCTTCCGCCGATAACTCTTTGGGTTTCTGAAACGTCGCGACCGTACTGGGTTTACTTCCCTGGTCAAAACGATACACAGTGGTGTCATGCTTCTTTTGCAACTCTTTTAAAACTGGAGTTTGCGCAAGGAATTTCTGCACCGCGCCGATGCGGCTCGGCCCCGCCGAACTGGCTCCACTCGGGTCATTGCCATTATCCTCCAATGGCATCGTCATACTCAAACTAGTATCGACCAATACCGCCACCTTCGACGACCGCACATCTTTTTTCTCACTGCGTTTCTGCAAGTCCAGAAAGAAGATCAGCAACCCTATCAGCGCGGTCATCCGAAGAATCAATAACGCAAGTCCCAACGATCGGGGTAACTCCTCCCAATCTTTGCGATACCAATGCACAACCCAAGCGACGATACCCAAGATGCAAAGGAGCAGAAGAAACCAATGATGCCATTGATCGAGTTGTTCAAGCCGCATCCATTGGTAATAGACACGTACATCCCCCTGGCCGATCAGCCAATTACCGATCTTCCAGTCGTTGAGTCGAGCGATCAAATTCGCGGCAAGGAGATGCATAGTCCGATCACGAAGTTCGTTTAGGTAAGTGGTAGGACGCGCTCCAAGCAAGCCACTGCTCGGCGAGCAATAACAACACGAGCAACGCTAACAAGAGCATGTTGCGATTCGATAATCCAGCCATCGCCAATTCAGTGCTGCTGGCAAGAGCGCTGCGGTACTTGAAGTCAACGCCGGTCAAGCTACGAGCCAGGTCGGTTGGCGTAACCCGATCCGTCTCTCCCTCCGAAGCAGGCGTATTTCTCGCGATATTCTTCACCACCGGATCTCCCTGGATGGACGTTCCCCACCATTCAAATAATCCGGCAGAGCTCAATGCCCGTCTCGACTCACTGGCTTCGCCCGGATCGCCACCCCCAAGGTCTGCTCGCAGGGAATTCTCTCCTACTTCTACCGCATTGACCTGTACCAAAGGTCGAACACCATTGACGCTGGTGGCAGGAAGCAGAACTTGCGTTTCCGGCAACAGCTCTTGCGACGAGAAATCCCATCGCAAGGGAGCACCTGCATTGCGCGATGTCTCGGGTAATCGGAAGCTCGACAAGTAGCCGACAATCTTCAACGCAGCGACCACAAAGGTCGGATCCGAAGGCCAATTGCTCCAGCGGCGATCAAGCGACGTTAAGCAAATGAGCATACGTCCGGAGCCAATCGGGTAATCGATCATCAGCGGAGCTCGGTTTCGCAAACTCGCTACC
>CAIJIZ010000467.1 GCA_903820735.1 uncultured Pirellula sp. | reverse complement strand
TGCTCATGTCGGTACTCATCCCAACCTTGATGCCACCGAGCATCCATCCTATCCCGACGCTCAAAGGCCCGCCGAAGCAACGACATGCGTACCGCCGTCGTCTGCGCAAAGTCAACTTGGTCATGGGCTAAGTGATCAGTGGCAAGGTGATCGCCGATGGATTGCCCTCCGGTCGCTTGAAATTCGGTCGCTCGAGCACGATGCGCCTGAATCGTTGCACTTCCGCTCTGAGCATCCTGCTCGTCTAACAACCCGTCGCGAACCAAGAGCCCGGGACTGATCAATAAAGGATTCCCCGCGAAAGACGAAGGGGACTGATACGGGGAATAACCATACCCAACCGGCCCAACGGGCAATACTTGCCACCACCGCTGATGCGCACGCGAAAGAAACTTTACGAACTCATAAGCCCCCGGCCCTAAATCTCCACTTCCGAAATCCCACCCACAGCGAGACTCATGGGGCAGCGAAGTCACATGCAACAACTGCCCAGCGGCCCTCTGAAACAGACTTTCCATGATTCCCCACCCCCCAAGATACGCCTAGAACTCACAACTGCCAGGCGTTCGAGGAAACGGGATCACATCCCGAATGTTCGCCATCCCTGTAGTGTATTGCACCATCCGCTCAAGCCCCAAACCAAATCCCGCATGCGGGACTGAGCCAAATCGACGCAGATCCAAATACCACCAATAATCCTCAGCCTTCAACCCCGAGGCTTCCATCCTCGCTACCAACACATCTAAGCGATCTTCACGCTGCGAGCCACCAATGATCTCACCAACACCTGGCACCAACACGTCCATCGCTGCGACGGTCTTCCCATCATCGTTCAATCGCATGTAAAACGATTTGATCTCTTTGGGATAGTTGTACAAAATCACCGGCCCTTGCACGTGCTTCTCTGTCAAATAACGCTCGTGCTCGGATTGCAAGTCAGTACCCCAACTGACGGGATACTCGAACTTCTCTCCACACTTGCTCAATATCTCCACCGCCTCCGTGTACGACATGTGCACAAAAGGCTTGTCTAAGACCAACTGCAAGGATGCCAACAAGCCTGGCTGTATCCGCTTCTCAAAGAAATCCATATCCTCAGCGCAATGCTCAAGCGTCTCGCGAATCATGAACTTCAAGTAACGCTCTGCAAGCCCCATGTTGTCGGCAAGCTCATAGAACGCGGCTTCCGGCTCGATCATCCAAAACTCCGATAAGTGCCTCGAAGTATTCGAATTCTCAGCGCGAAACGTCGGACCAAAGGTATAGATCTTGCCCAATGCACACGCGTACGCTTCACCTTCCAACTGACCACTTACGGTCAAATAAGCGGACTTGCCAAAAAAATCTTTGCTCGTATCCACCTTGCCGTTGACCATCGGCAATTGATCGAGCGGCAATGTCGTCACACGAAACATCTGCCCAGCCCCCTCACAATCACTAGCCGTGATCAGCGGCGTGTGTACCAACACAAACCCCTCTTGGTGAAAGAACTCATGCGTCGCAAAACTGATGCGATCCCGTACGCGAGTCACCGCCCCAAAGGTATTTGTTCGAGGCCTTAAATGCGCCCACTCTCGCAACTTCTCAAACGTGTGCTGCTTCTTCTGCAACGGATAATCCGTCGCGCTCGCCAAACCCATCACCCGCAAAGCACTTGCAGCTAACTCCGTCGACTGACCTTGCCCCTGACTAGCTTTTAACTCCCCCTCAACCACCACGCTCGAACCGACGGTCAACGTCAATACGTCCGCTTCATAATTGCTCAACTTGCCATCGGCTACCACCTGCAAGTTCCCGAACGAACTCCCATCGTTGAGCTCGATAAAACTAAACCCACCCTTGCTGTCGCGACGTGTACGCACCCAGCCTCGAACCTGAACCATCCGCCCAACCGATTCACCTCGACGCGCCTCTTCGATCGATACCCAAGGCGTTGTCATTCCCACTTGTTCTGCCATCCTGATGCTCCTTCGATCCCTAACGACTCGTCAAGACCCTAACTACCGCTGCGCAAACCGCAAGCCTCTACTTGAAAGCATTGTAGCGACTTTTCAACCTCCGTAACCCTCGCCCGCCCAGCTATCGCTTTAGCTGCCCTATCAATTCCTCCCCCGTCATTCGAAACGCGGCATCATGGGGACACGAATAAACGCAGCGCGGCGTTCCTCCAATGCTCTTGCACTGGTCACATGTCGTCGCTCTCTGGCGAATCACCGGTATCTTCTCTTGACCCTCCTGCCGGTACCCATCCTGATGACCGACCATGGTGATATTTCCATAAGGACAATTCGTCGCGCATTGACCACAACCTATGCAGTGATCCTCGATGACTATCTCTTTGTCCCCCTCACGAAAAATCGCATTCACAGGACAACCCACCAAGCAATACGGATCGGTACACGACCGACAACTCGTCGCAATCAAAAAGTTCTCGAAACGCAATCCCTCGCGCACCAACCTTGTCTGCCCCCCGTGCGAATCGGCACAAGCCTTCGAACACTCATCGCACCGCGTACAAGACTCTAAATCCAACACGAGCAAACTCTGCGCATTGTACAACCCTTGCGAAACAAAACTCGCTTTCATGGTGTCTTCAACCGGCACCCGATTCGCATCGCGCCGCAACAACGACTCCGCTCGCTCAATCAACACCCGCTTGAACTCCGGATTGCTATCGGCAATCTGACGGATCAACTCTCCATCGATCCTTACTAACTCAACGTGATCCAACGCCGAACAACTCGACGTGCGCAACCCGGCAACGTAATTGAGCGCTTGCAACTCGTCTCTTAACTCTCCCTCATATAACTTCGATAATACGGCCACTTCTCCAAATACCCCGATGCTCCCATCAAGGCTTCCAGGACCAATGTAGTTGACGACTTGATCTCTCATCCCCTGCATCCGCGAAACCTTGACGTATCCCAATCGCACCAAATACAAATCCCGCCCAATCTCGCCTTCGCGGAAAATAGGCTGACCGGGCTCGACACTCATAAGCTCAACCCCCTTGGCCAAACTCTTGAGCTCTTCGGGCGACAAAGTTTTGCAAATCGGTATACGGCTCAAGTCCGTGTTGAGCGCATGTCGCCGATACGCTTCATTCAACACCCGACGACTCGCTCCATTGCGCTGCAACATGTACAACACATTGCTTCCGATCTCAATAACTTCGGACTCCTCGACCGCCACTACCGTCGCCGTCCGAGGATAACGATTCAAACAAGCCATCTCCCCAAGGATCACATCCTCCACTCCACGGTACACCTTGTCTTCTACCCGTTGTGGTGCCGAATCGCTCCCCGTCGCCAACGTCGGTACACTTCTGCTACCCCCCGAAAACCACCCGAAAAACCCTCGCCCCTTCCCCTCACGATGCGATCTTTCAGCCCCCTTGCGCCGAAACTGTATCTCAAATTTGCCCCTCTGTATCAAATAAGCCGTCGCACCGTACTCTCCCTCGCGACACAACACATCGCCCGCTTGCAACACGCGACGCACGCAAGCCCCACCGTTGAACTGTAAGAACTTGTACGGAATCCCCGAGAAGATTGGGATCTGTAACATCTCCTCCGGAGAAAGAACTGCTACCGAACGCCCATCCCGACGCGCCCCGTCCTGAACTCCCTCTCCTGCTAACGTCTCGATCTGCTTCTCCACCACCAACTGCCGGAATTGCAATGCATCCGTCGGACACGAAATCACACACTCTCCACACGAAACACAAGAACTCTCCAACATGGGCAAATCCATATCAAAAGCAATCCTCGCTTGATAACCCTTGCCCGACCTAGCCATCACATCGTTGTGCTTGATGTCATTACAAGCCCTCGTGCAACGCTGGCACATCACACACGCATCATGATTGACCGCAATGATTTCCGACGAGGTATCTACTCCCCGCCTACCAGCTAGCCCACTGGGCGCATAACGCATCCGCATCGGATCCGGAACAAATCGATGCACCAACTTCTTTAACTCGTTCGGCTCATAAACCTTCGGCGCCTCGACCAATCCCTCAAGCTCCCCTGCGGAAAGATGCTCCGAAGCCAACAACTCGACGATCACTCCCACCGAATCGCGAATCGTCTCGACCGTCTTGGGATTCTCGCGACTCGCTAACGTCGTGATGACCATCCCCTCCTTGACGTGGTACGTACATGCCGACACCAAGTCCTTCTTCACCCGACCACTCTTGCGCCGCTCTTCAATCTCCACCAAACAAACCCGACATACCCCAACCGGTCGCAAATGCTCCCGATGACATAACACCGGCACAGGATTGATGTCTTCAATACTCTTTACATAAAGCTGGGTCACCGCATCGTAAATCGTCGTCGGCCTTGGGACTAACTCCCCTCGCTCATTGACCGCTACCACCCCCTGCGAATTCCTCAACGGTACCGCTTTCTTGACAACCACATCCTGACCATCAATGGTGATCCGAACATCTTGCTCCAAATCTCCCAACGTAGCATCCGCCGCACGGATCAACTGACCATCGATGTCGCGAGCAAATAAAGCCTCTTCGCGCGCACTGATGTACTCGCCATGTTCTTGTTCTTGCTCTATCGCCATGATGTCTCTACTTCACCAAAAAAACTACACCCTAAAACCACGCCCAAAATACTACCCACGCCCAAAATACTACACCGAATGAAAAAACTTCAAGTACGTCCGGAACGGCTCGCTTGCAACTTGACCCAACCCGCAAATGCTCGTCGTTCGCATAATCCGAGATAACACATTGGCATTCTCGACCAACTCCCCTACGCACTCTTGATGCTTGCCTGAAACGCTTACCGATGGCTTGCCCTTGACTTCCTCAGACAAAGCAACAGCCATATCCACAAGCTTGCGCGACCCTAACCGACAAGGAACACACTTGCCACATGACTCTCGCTGATAAAACGAACTACAAGCAATCGCTTGATCCAACATGTCGCTTCCCACACCATAAACCACAATGCCAGCCCCAAGCATGAATCCGATCTCCCGCGACGCTTCAATGTCCAACGGCAAATTCCTAATGTCCGTCGGAAACCCAACCAACATCGGATATTTCAACTCCGATGTCTCCCCACCCTGCGCATCGAACTTCTTTACTAGCCGAATCGACCGCTCGGGCAACATCGCTGGTAAAAAGCCCCCCGAAGGACCACTCAATGCGACTGCTAACAATCCAACCCCTCCCTTCATCCCACCAGCATACTCGTCGATCAATTCTCCCAACGTTATGCCGCAAGGTACTTCATACGCCCCAGGTCTGTGCAAATCCCCACTGATGCTGAAAAAACGACGCCCCTTCGCTCCGTTGCACCCCGCCCCCCGATACCAACTCCCACCCACAACAACACCGACTGGCTCGTTCGCCTCACGCAACAAGATCGATGGCACCCAAGCGAACGTCTCAACGTTGTTGAGAATCGTCGGCTGATCGTACAATCCATTGGTCTGCAACTCCGGCGGCCGATTGCGAGGCTCCGAACGCTTACCCTCTAAAGCCTCGATCAAAGCGGTCTGCTCACCGCACACATAACCCCCAGGACTAACGAAGACTTCTAAATCAAAACTTCGACCACTCTGAAATATATTCTTCCCCAATGCCCCAAGCCGCTTTGCCTCCTCAATGGCTTCTTCCAATCGCTCGATCTGCTCTTCATACTCATGCCGTATGTAGATGAACCCTTGCCTTGCACCACTGACAAGCGCTGCGATTAGCATCCCCTCAATGACTAAATGAGGAGCCGCTAACAAGATCTCGCGATCCTTGAACGTCCCCGGCTCACTCTCATCCGCATTGCACACTACATACTTCGTATCCCCAGGTGCCAAACGAGCCTCATCCCACTTCGAGTAAGCCGGTGCACCGGCCCCACCCATCCCCAACAACCCGGCCGTTTTCAACGACTGAATAATCCTTTCGGTACTAGGGTCTAACAAGAACCCCCGCACCGCCGCATACTTGCCCTCAATCCCAACATAGCTTCCACTCGCTCGATAACAGTCAATCTGCGATTCCGAAAGTGTCTGCTCCGCTCGCTCCGCGTCGCTATCTGTTTGCACTTGCTCACCGGCAAGCACCTTCGCGACGATCTCTCGATAGACATGAACCTCCCTGCCGACAACCAACCGCTGCGACGGCCCATGGCTCATCGCTGCATTGCCCTTATTCAAACATACCGGGCCTTCAATCAACATCGCCGGTGCTCGGTCGCACCGCCCCAAACACGACGCTTCATGCACACTCAACCGATCCTCACCCACCTCGGACACCAACCCTCGCAACTCTTCGGCAATCGCCACCGATCCCCTTAGCCGACAGCTCATGTCCCGACAAATCGAAACACGACACTGCGCCGGAGGTGTCCGCCGATAATGGGGAAAGAAACTCACTACGTCCTGAATCACCCGAACCGGTTCACCTACCTGTCCGGCGATCCGCTGAATATCCACATCCCCGACATACCCCTGACGATGCTGCACATCCTGCAACATCTTGGCAATCCGGGTTCCTACCTGCCGTTCAACAAGTGAGCTCATGGTTTCTGCTTCAACGTTTCTGCTATCTGCTCTAACCAATCCGATATATCTCGAGGATACCGAGTCGATCCCGCGTAAGGCATCTGCTCCCCTCGCCGCCATTCCTGCTGCGCAAGCCCCCAAGAAGGCTGATACACCCCGTGCGCATTCCTCGCCTCATCCACCCCACGCCTGAGGGCTGTCGCTCGAAGCACCTGCTGCAGCTGCACGGCCGACTCCCAACTCATACGCGATGCTCTTTCCAACAACTTTCGATCTATCTCACTCCAATCCGACGGCACTTTCAATGCTACACGATTCGCCACCATAGGATCCAATACCCCTAACAGCTCATCACACAACCGGAGAATCTCCTCACGACGCTTCTCGCCCCAAAGTGACTCACCACCTACCAACAATTGTTTCAACTCTTCGCAACCTCGACGCCACCTTGCAAGCCCCGCTTCAGGATCCGATAGCCCACCACCAAATGCCGTTACATCGCTTAACATCAACGCTACATCAACTTGCTCTAAATACCATCCGTCCCACTCGGGTTGCCCCTTCCCCCCCAGTCCGTCAGCTCCCCCCAAACGATGATGGCAGCCGGTACACCGGTACTCGGTCAACTCCATCACCACTCCCTGCTGTATCCGGTCTTTAAGTAGCTCCAGCCGACGCTGGGCCGATACGAGCTTCCCCACCCTCCAAGTATCTAACGACGCATCACTGCCGATCTCCCCTGGAATCGAAGTCGTATCCCAATGATTCGGATACCTCGCCAAGGAATTGCTAAGCTCGAAGTATGTCGGCGGATGCCCAGCCGCCATCAATTCATGCGTTACCTCGCGACTCCCCAACCGCACCGCAACTCCATCTTCATCGCGAATCTCCCTATCGCGACCTAACTCCCCAACGTGGCACGACGTACAACCACTGGCCAATACCCAAATGTTCGGAGTACAAACGCGCCCCTTCGCCGACTCATCATCAAAGCGTAACTCTCCCTTCCCCTTCCACTCCTGCGAATAATGCCCCTCCCCCCAAGCACTTGCTGGCCCATGACAACTCTGGCAATCCACCCCCAACTTGCGCTGGCTCTTCGGCGAAAACTCACTGGCATGACAAGCCACGCACTTCGCTTCCAAAAACGATGCATACCTCGGATCCATCGTCGATGTTGGAACCTCGGAGTCCTCATGAGGCCATAACGCGCGGACGATCCTGTACGACTCCTGACTCAACAACCCGACATAAGCACTCGAATGCGGATCGCGCTCAAACCAAATCTCACCTGCATACTTCCAAATCTCACTCCCGAACTCGGATTCCCCCCGACTGCGAATCTTCCCAATATCTAATGCTGCACCATGACAATTCGATGTATTGCAATCCTGACGAACAAAGAAATCTTTAACAACCTCTCTTATCGAACCAACCTCCTGCGAATAGCCGCACCGCAATTGCCCACACAGAGTGAAACTTACACTCAAGACGCAACTTGCACTCAAACAGAGAATCCTCCACACAACACCCTGAGTCACATCTGGCTTAAGCCCCCCAACTGGCTCAGCGCATCCTCCTGGCTCACGCTCGTTGTTCATGGCCGCAGTCCAATCTGATCGACAACCGCAGAACTGTGATGGTATCGATGACAATCAATGCAATCTGCCGTCGCCACATGCGGGTTTACTTGCCCTCGTTTCGCTCGCTCAACGGGATCGCTGATGTGACACTCTTGGCAACTCTTCACCCCCTGAATCATCACTTCCTTAGCATTCGCTCCCAACGTGTGACACTCCTTGCACTCCATTTGAATGTGGGCACCATGAGTAAAACTTGCGTCGGCAAGCCACTGCATGGGAATCTTGCTAGGCTCGACAATCTCATGAGCCCAAGCGTCCCGAAGGGCGTCTGAAGCAACAGGCTTAGCATCAGGCTGTGAAAACGGCTGGTAGAGCTGATGACATTTCTTGCACCCTAAAGAGACATACAATCCTTTTCGCGCACCCTCGACATCTCGCTCCATGACTTGCGAGAACGCTTCGCCTGTGCTGTTGGTTAGCAACTTCTGTAAAACCTCTCGCAGTACATCCGGTTTGGTTGCTTCCTGCTCTGCGTTGCCAGCGAACTCCTTGAGCAATGCACCGGCGACTCGCTCGCGTTCCGCTTCGATCGATCGCACCATATCCAATCCATGCGGTA
>CAIJIZ010000466.1 GCA_903820735.1 uncultured Pirellula sp. | reverse complement strand
GCGGCTGAAATATCCCTCCCCAGCACGCGAGCCTTCGAAGGTCAATTGCCTTACTCCAGACAAATACACCCCTTCGGTGTTTACTGATTCTTCTTGGGCATAGATTGCTCTCTCGCCGTTTAATAATGCTGCACCAGTTGATAGTAACGTGAGTGACATCAAGGTGAGTAAGCCTGGGTGTCGAAGAGAGGCCCGGGTAACTTCAGAGGCATTCGAGTCCAAATGCGGCAGATTGATCTTTGTAAGTCTCATATCACGTTCTGAATCGTTGTGTGAAGTTAGGTAAGTAACATAAAGCCGGCACGTTTTGCCTGCGGATGAAATCCTTAAGTCTCAATATTCTAGCTACCCGTCGACTCCCCAGTTAGCCGTTTTAGCAAAGACGTTCTGGATTGACGAAGGGGTTATCCCAAGTACACTACGTGGCAATACCCAAACAATGACACCATCCTCCCCTATCGGTCATTTGGCACCCGCATTTAGGTGGTGTCCGGATAGCGTCTAGGATGCTCGGTTAACTGGTCCTAGCCCCTGACCCGCGCTTCTTGCATGATTCCAGCAGTTCGTTCCCCGCTTACGCTTTCATGGATCGAGCGGCTGCAACGATTTCCCAGTCCACTCTGGACCCTGTTCGGTAACAAAGACTCTTCGCACTCACCCACCGGGTCTTTGTCCGTCGAAGCCTCGCTGGTTTTGGCACCGTCCTTCAGCGCCGCTACAAGCGCTGATCCGACCGTCGATCCAGACGCCGTTCCGGCTGCCGATCCAGCCGCAGCGTTTATGGCCGCTCTGGGTATCCTCCTCGTTCGTTACACCGGAGACGCCAATGTGGCGTTCGCTTGCAACACTCCATCGCTTGGGAGCGTGCCGACGGGTAGCGATTCAGCCACGGACTACAGTGAGCTGCTTTATCCGTTCTTTGCGGAATTACAGCCGAGCGATGATGCCAACTCTGTTTTTGAAAAGATCGCATCCTCACGGCGTGAATCTCTCGAAAATCTGGAGTCGTTCGTTGCTTGGGCCGAGCAGCTCGCAACTCAATCCGATGCCGCGCAGAGATCCACATGGTTCGATGTCGCACAAAGTTTACAGTTCATCTACAAGCCGCAGTCTGAATTGCCGCATTTTGAATTACCGCATTCTGAACTGGTGCAGTCTGGATTGCCGCAATGTGACTTGCCGCAATGTGACTTGAGGTGGACGGTTTTCGATGAGCGTGACCGGTTTCGTGTTGCGATTGAATTCAATCCCTCGCGATATCACGTCGAGCAAGTCCACCGTATGCTCGGTCATTATACGCAACTACTCGAACAGCTTGTGGAAGTTAGCTTTGAGCCCATTAGCCGCTGGCGTATTCTTACCGATGCTGAAGCCGAGCAGCTCCAGAGCTGGAACGCAACCGATGAAGAATACCCTCGCGATCGTTTGGCCCATGAGTTGATTTCCGATCAGTGCAATCGAACCCCCGAAGCGATCGCGCTGATCGACGACACAAAGCAAATCACCTATCGTGAATTCGATTCGCTTGCTGAAATCCTGGCGGGTCGTATTGGCCAGCAAGCCGATATCGAGCCTAGCGATCGAATCGCTGTTTACCTCCCTCGTGGAGTGGACTTCATCACCGTCGCCTTGGGTGTTTGGAAGGCGGGGGGGTGTTACCTGCCGATGGATCCTGCGCTCCCCGCAGATCGGCTTGCTTACATGCTCGAGGACTCCGAAGCAGTCCTGGTAGTTACCAATAAAGCGTTGTTTGATTCGCAAGTTCTGCAATCGAATTCAAACTGGGCGCGATCCAAAGTGGCTTGGTTGATTATCGACGAACCGCAGGTGACCGCCGACGAGCACTTGCCGTCAGAGGCTCGGTCTCGCTCCTCGGCTACGCCACGAGATTCGGGCCCCGATCGGTTGGCTTATGTGATGTATACGTCGGGCTCGACCGGTCGACCGAAAGGTGTTGCTGTTCGCCATCGTGGGTTGGTCAATTATCTCTGTCTCGCCCAAAAGAAACATGATGTTCGTGCATCGGACTACTTGGTTGCGATCGGAACGCCTTCCTTCGATATTACGATCATCGAGTACTTTCTCCCCTTGGTTTGCGGGGCGACGGTAGAAATCGTTAGCGAGTCCCTTTCCAAGTCCCCACCGCTTCTGGTCGAGCGTCTGGCAGCTCGTCCTGTGAGCATCTTGGTAGCCACTCCAACTATGTTGCGAATGTTGGGCCTTTGCGGGTGGCGAGGCCATAAAGGCTTGATGTCGATGTCCTGCGGTGAACCTCTTCTGATGGATCTGCAATCGACAATCCTGGAGCATTGCGGCTCGCTCTGGAATGTTTATGGGCCGACCGAGACGACGGTATGCTGCAACCTTGCTAATGTCGATTCGCAATGGACGGAAGGAAGTGTTGGGCCGGCCAATGCGAACACTCAGCTCTATGTCGTTGATCTCAACGGTGAGCTTCTTCCAGTCGGTATTCCAGGGGAGCTCTGGATCGCAGGTGATGGAGTTGCCGCAGGTTACCTTAATCAACCCAACCTGACTGCGTCGAAGTTCATTCCAGACCCATTTGCTGATCAGCCCGGTCGTATGCTCTATAAGTCGGGTGATCTTTGCAGGCGACTCGAAAATGGACATATCGAAGTTTGCGGTCGAATCGATACGCAAGTCAAGCTGCGAGGGTATCGGATCGAGCTTGGGGAGATCGAATCGGTTGCCAGGCAAGCACCAGGAGTACGCGATGTTGTCGTGGTGGTCGCTAAAAACCACGATGGTGATC
>CAIJIZ010000465.1 GCA_903820735.1 uncultured Pirellula sp. | reverse complement strand
TTTAGCCGGACTCCCCGACGGGGACTATCCGACCAAGTGATTTAGGAGTTGCAGCATTCCGTTCAAATGAGCCATTCTTGGGCCAAATCGGTCGAGGAAGTCTGCGAACATGTATTCGCTCTCCAGTAGGTCATCCCTCCCGGCTTCGACCTCATCGGCAAGCTTTTGCAAGAAGTCTGTTTGGACTGTAGAAAGCGTTTCCAGGGCGGAGCGGCAAGACTGGACCAATTCAGGGTGGGAGTTTCTCCATTGGTTCAATTCATTTTGCCGCGCGGCGTTGGCTTGCTGCGTCATCTGAAGAACTTGCCGGTTGACTTGCAGAAGCTGATCGAGCATTTGGTTTTGGCGGTTTTGTGCATCGACCAATTGACGCGTCAATGCTATCAAAGCCGTACCGACATCGGTGTTTCGGGTCGCGGGCAAAGCGTTCGCAGGGGCAGGTGGCTGGTTACCACTGGCCGACGAGCTTGACGCATCGGCTGAGACATTGATTGAGAAAATCGGAGGAAACGGACCTGGATCGTTGGACATGCTGCGATGACTACCTTGAAAAGTGTGGACTCAACGCTCGAGAGGCTACGCTCGGTCTCCATTCGCCCGGAACTACCTCGTCTGTCCAATATATCTCTAACTGGGCGGAAAAGTCGACTTTTGCCGTCTCTTCCTTGTTAAATTGCACAATTTATGGTGACAATTCAGCCGAAATACCCTCGGGTGGATTCCCTGAGTCGATCCCGTCGAAGCTACTCTCGCCCCGGGTTTTCCGGGGGCTCGAAACGCCAGAAACGACGATTCGGCTCATCGCACGATGGACAACAAAGACGCATGGATGCAACTGCAGGTTCGCAACATAAACCGCTCGGCTTCGTCTCGGTCCGCAAACGGCCCGAACAAGGTTACTTTGGCGGATACCTCATTGTTAATGCAACCGCGAGACCGTTGGAATTCCACTGTACGGTACCTGTTCAGCCTACTCGGGCTCAATCAATTCTTTTCGGCAATACGCTTGAAGAGTTTCTTTGCGGCGAGCAAATCACCCGAGCGCTCTTGGCCAAGGCAAAGCTGCTTCCGGAGGCGATCTTAGTCGACACACCAACTGCCCTGTGCGCTCGGCATTGGTTTGACGTGCCGATTCTTTGGCTTTCTTGTGCAGAGGTCGAGAAAGGTTCTGGAAGTCGGTCGCATCACGAACACGGTTTCGCGTTTCCTGAATTCCACCGAGACCCGGCAGAGATTGCAACACGAACTTTCGGTGAATATCAATTCGCTTGCCTTCAGGCGTATCAAGCGGACCTAGAGGCTGCAGGTCAGCTTTTTGAGAATACATCTGGCAACAAAGTGAAAAGCCGATTCGAGTTCGATGAGCCATTTGAGAGGATTGTCGAAGCATTGTCCGAAGCTCATCCACGCTCGAAAGCAGGTTGACCATGGAACTGCAACCGCAGCTATCCATTGAGGTTTGCTCGGAGTTCTTCGAAAGGGACATCGAGTTCGCACAGAGCGAACTCGGATGCGACTGGGGTAGCGAGAGCATTGACCAAGCCCCTCAGGTTGAGCTTTGCTCTTCTCCGATGTCCCAACGTGAAAGCCTTCAGGCGGTGCTTCCGAAGGTAATCCCTATTGCGCTCAATTGTCCTTTACCGAAGACGATCGGATTTTCCTTTCCCGAGAGTCCTCATTGGTTGAAGCCTGTCTCTGTCGACAAACCAACTCCTGCGGGAAAAGGCCCGGATGCGTCCGACACAGACATTCCGGAACAAGAAGAATCCAATCAGGAAGCGTCGAACCCCACTGAGCCACCGAAACGGACTCGACTGACTCCACCTAAGGACCTCGTTCGTCTTGAGGATCGGCTGTATTACGTCTTGCAGCCACCCCTGGAATCGATTGTCCAGAACGCGAAGCTGACCTTCCCGTTTCAACCCTTCCCTTACCAGATGGATGGTATCGCGTTTCTCTACTCCCGTTCCTCAGCGATCCTCGCCGACGAAATGGGACTTGGGAAAACCATGCAGTCGATCACAGCCATTCGTATGCTGCTGCTATCGGGCGAAATACGTAATACGTTGTTGGTTTGCCCAAAACCACTCGTTACGAACTGGGTTCGTGAATTTCGTCAGTGGGCCCCGGAAATTCCCGTCGCTGTTATTCAAGGTGATTTCAACAAACGAGCTTGGGTGTGGTCGAATCCGCAAGCTCCGGTGAAGATCGCTAATTACGAATTGATGCTCAAAGACAGTTCGATCATCGACGATGGTTCACTCCACTTCGATCTGGTGCTGCTGGACGAAGCGCAACGAATTAAGAATCGCAACAGTACGACGAGCGAAGTGATTCGCGGTATCCCTCGGGATCGCTCCTGGGCGCTCACAGGCACGCCAATCGAAAACTCGATAGAAGATCTCGTAAGCATCTTTGAATTTCTCTCTCCTGGGCATCTACGCGACGACATGCATCTGAAATCGCTTGGTGCTGCTACGCGTGATCACATCTTGCGTCGAACCAAGGATAAAGTCCTTACGGATATGCCACCGAAGCTCTTCCGCGCGGCTGATCTTGAACTGACCCCCGATCAGCGATTGAGTTACAAAGCCGCAGAAGAGGAGGGGATCGTTCACCTAGCAGATTTAGGGGAATCTATTACAGTTCAGCACGTATTTGAACTTGTTCTCCGCCTCAAGCAGATTTGCAACTTTGATCCTGCAACAGGATCCAGCGCAAAGATGGAGCGATTAGAAGCCGACATCGAGGAGATCTGCGCTAGTGGACAGAAAGCTATTGTCTTCAGCCAATGGGTAGAGTCGCTCGATGTGATCGGAGAGAAGCTTGCGCGATTCAACCCGGTTCATTACCACGGCCGTGTCCCTTCCAATAAACGCGATGCGGTGATCGATCGCTTCAAGAACGATCCTAAATGCGGCGCCATCCTGATGAGCTACGGTGCAGGTGCCGTAGGGCTGAACCTACAATTCTGTCACTATGTCTTTCTATTCGACCGATGGTGGAACCCAGCAGTAGAGGATCAAGCGATCAATCGGGCGCATCGACTTGGGGTCAAACAAGCTGTGACGGTAACGCGTATGATGGCTGTCGATACCATTGAACAACGAATCGACGAAGTGCTCTCGCAGAAACGCGAGCTGTTGCAAACCCTCTTTGCAGAGACGGGTACGCCAGCAAACCTTGGACTCAATCAACAAGAAATCTTCGGGCTCTTCGGTTTAAACGTCCCGCCACGCGTCAAAAGTATTGCGGCTTAGCAAGCCTGCTGCCCCGCACTCTATCCTCAGTTACCTCAGAACGGTCAGTCCCCAGGATCCGCAGGCTACCACACACGCAGCAAATACAGCGGAAACGACGAAGAGCAACCACGTTTCCACTTGCCGCCGATCTGCCCGCCACAAGCATAACAGGAGCCATGGAATTGATATTCCGGCTGTCAAGAACAAGATCACTCCCCCGATATTGCAACCTATCGCTCGATCAACACGCCCACGAATCATCCAAGCCCATGAGGTTGTCATTCCACATGCCGGACATCGAATGCCGAGCAAGCTGACAGACGTGCACGGGGGTAATCCCAACTGCTGATGCGTTCCCATTCCAGAAGGGTTAGGTTGCAGCCAAGCTGCAACGCCTAGTAATAGCATCAATGCGGCGAGCAGGATGCTTAATACCCAGCGCTCGTACCGCGATAATTCGACCGCTGCGATCATGTATAGCGAACGTTGCGAAACTGTGGTTCGAAGAACGCGGGTAACAGTCCGTCGACCCGTAACAGTCCTTCTGTGGTCAAGCGTATTTGAGAGCCCGGTGCAACATCGCTTTCGGGTAATACCGCGTATCCCTCATTCGCATACCCGTCCCATACATCTCGCCACTGTTCGAATATGTTGGTGTCGAATTTCTCCTTGAAGTAGGATAAATCCAACCAACCCTTTTTCAGTTGAAGAATCATTTCGCGAATGAGCATTTGATGCTTTGTCGGGGTATAGGCTCTTCCTAGCGGTAGTGTGTTCTCGTCGAGAATCATCCCTAGATAGCGGTCCCACTCAGGAACATTTTGATAATGGACCCCACCAACATGTCCAAAACTTGCAATTCCCGTGGCAAGTAGATCCGATCCTCGCCACAAGTTATCGCGGTAGGAAAAGCTGACCTTCTTCGGATCTTTCACTACGGTATACGCACTGCTGATGCTGTAGCCATTCTCCTGGAAAACTTCAAACGCGTAACGGACCCAATCACGTTTGGTTTGCCAGTCAGCGACCGGTGAGTCACCCTGCGTTTGCAGTAGGCCTTTGGAATACACGGTGTTGAAAGGTAACTCCATCTGATAGATCGTGACACTCTCGGGAGAGAGTTCAAGAGTTCTTCGGATGTTCTCTCGCCAGTTGTCCCACGTCTCTCCGACCATTCCAGAAATCAAATCGATGTTCACGTTCGGAAACGCAGCCGCTTGAATCCATTCCCAAGCTCTAAAGACTTCTTTGGATAAGTGAGCACGTCCGTTTTCTTCAAGAATGGCATCCGAGAAGTTCTCGACTCCAAGGCTCAGACGGGTGACCCCAAGGTCCCGCAAGGCTTTCACTTTAGGCTCGCTGAGAGTCCCAGGTTCACATTCAAAGGTGACTTCTTCAGCACCATCCCAAGTTACATACTGGTGAAGCCGTTCCAAAAGAGACTGAAGCTGTTTGACTGAGAGAAAGCTGGGGGTTCCGCCACCAAAATACACAAAGCGGAATTGCCGGCCCTGCATGATCGGCTGGCGAGCAACGAGACTAATTTCTTGGCAAAGCGCAGAGACGTATCGTTCTATCGATTCGGCGTTTACATTCGTGAACACCTTGAAATAACAAAACTTGCATCGCTTCCTACAGAAAGGTATGTGCAAGTATAAACCCAAGGGAGGGACACCTGTTCCCTCTGATGAGTTCTGAAGTGCTCCTTGCGAAGTCGACCCGGCGGGGCGCGCCAAAGCCGCTTGCAAATCTCCGATCGCATCCGATGTCCATTGCGAAAATGGCGGGTAGTTCGAAATGAAATAACTTCCGACTTCTGTTTTCGTAGCTTCGGTGGACATGCTCAATGATTTTCGAGAGCGTTGTGAGAATGATTTGAACGAGACCGCTAGTTTACCTTAGCCAATGGGATCATGCACGGTGCGAATTTCCGCTTTGTGATGCGCCCAAGAAAAAAAGCGAATTCGATCCGCAGACTTGAACCGCTTTCACGGCGCAATCCTACTTGCAAAATCCCAGCCAGCCTTACGAAATCCTGGTCAACCTGAGGAAATTCGAGTCAGCCGCACTGGCACAGCCAATGTGCCTTTGTTCTGCTGTCGATGGGATCATAGATCCGCCAAAGTCCGATCGTAAAGCCGATAAGTTTTTGCTGGAACTAAACCGGCTCGTTCGAGCGACCCGCGAGACAGATTGTTCGATTCGAGTACCCAAGAAAACTCAGCGTCTGTAATCCCGATCGCCAAGCAGTCTGGCAACATGCGATGCAATAACACCAACCCCAGCCCCCATCGCTGCCACTCCGGAAGCACATTCGTGCTCATCATGCGCATCTTCGTGATTTTTTTCCGTTCAAGCAATAATCGTAACCAGCCAAATGGAAGTAATCTGCCGTCGATCTTCTTGATGATCGGATTGTAGTCGGGCAACCCTAAGCCGACCCCTACCGCTTCTCCGTCAACTTCAACGACGCTCGTCGCTCCAGGATTAATGAGCAGTTTCATTGTTCCCCCAAGAGCCTTGCATTCCGCATCACTCAACGGAACAAATCCCCATGTCCCTTGCAATGATTGATTGTAGATATTCAGAAACAGTAAGACTTCCTTTGCGAAGTTTTTGCGACTAACCGGTCTGACCTTGACGTTGAACCGCTCTCGAACTTGCTCGACTACCTGCATGATCTTCGGATCCATGGTCTTGAGCATTTCGATGTTTCCATCGTAAGCGTAGAGGTCTTGGGTCTTTTCGAAACCAAAGCTCTTGATCAAGCGATCATGGTATGGAGGGTTGTAGGTCATCATGAACGTGGGGGGTGTTGTAAACCCATCAACCAGCGTACCGGTTTCGTAATTCAAAGAGGGATTGCATGGACCTCGCACATCGGTCATTCCTTCCGATTTGAGATACTCTCCCGCTGCGCGAAAAAGCCCATGTGCAACCGACTCGTCATCGATGCTCTCATAGAAACCGAAGAAACCACGCTTTTCTTCGAACCGTTTATTGTGGCCATAATTGATGACCCCTACGATCCTTCCTACAACTTCCCCATTCTTCCTTGCCAAGAACGCTTTGCATCGATTCACCTCGTAAAACGGATGCTTGCGAAAACCAACGAGCTCCTCTTGGTTCATCCGAATCGGTGGTATCCAGTTCGGATCATTCCTGTAAAGCCGCCAGATCAGTTCCATGAACTCCTTGCGATCACGCCGTGTCTGAACTGGGGTTACTTCTACTTGACTCATGGTAACTCTATTTTCGTTAATCGCTAGAAACTCAAGGATGTGATCATGGGTTGATGATTTCAACCAGTTTCATCGAGAGGGAATTCCCGATGAGGCGTATCGTCCCGCTGCATGCCCAACTAACACGCTTCCGTAATATGCTGGAAAGCTTACAGCTGGAATCACCGAGCCAATCGCTCCGCCAACATACGTCCCGTACGCTGGATAAAGTAGATGGTACGCTTGTTGCTCGATCTGGGGATCACCAAGCTTACTTACGTAATCCATCACATCGCGACTCGCCACGGATTCATGATACAAAGGTACGATCGGTAGCATGTAAGCTGCAGCATAGGTGCCGGGATATCCTCGCCTGGAGAAGTCCTTCGCATGCGCACCTTCGTGAAAACCGATCACCGGTAGGTCGCTATACAAGTGCACGGTCTGCGTATACGGATTGAAATGATCCCCACCAAAAATTCTGCCCGGCAAGATTCCTTCGCCAAGAACACTTACCACCCCAACGGTGTATCTCCAAGGCCAAGCCATCGTGCGGTTCTTTGTTAATCGCTTCATGTCGTCCCAAGGCCGATACTGATTGAGCCGAACTTTGACGTGGCTAAGCTCATTATCGCTCAAGTATTGAGCGACTGCGGCTTCTGTCTCCGGGCTGATGTTGTGATTGTCAATGCGACGGTTCCACAAAATTAATTTCGATGGTATCCCTACAACCCAACCAACTGCATCCAATACAGGCCGCTTCGAGCCCCGCTCTACGGATGGAACATTCGCTTCCACCAATTCCGGCGCAATGAACTGCTTACGGCTATCGATCGCCTTCGGAGATAATACACACCCAACGCTTGGCCATAGAAGCACAAATAGGCAAAACAGACGCCACTGTCTGACCGCTGAGCGATTTGTGCCACTTTGATCGCTGGGGTTTTCGATGCGCTGCGGGGAATGCTTCGTCATCAGTTCCCCGATCCAGGTTCGGTTGCTTGTCCAGCCTCTGCCGGAGGTCGGAACCCTCCACCTGGGGTAACTTGTGTCGATGGAAAACTCAAAGGTGCCCCATAAGGAAAAAAGGTATCGCGAAGCCGCGTACCGAAGGAAGGCTGGGGAGGAGGAGGCACCGGGTAAGGTGTTCCTGTAATACTGGGTATCGTAGGACCAAGCGGAGGGCTTGTCGGTACAATTGTCATCCCCGCCGGCGGCTGAGCAATAGTCGGCGGAGGACTCACTGCAATTCCTTGACCAGCCTGCAATCGCAATTGCTCTCCAGACGCGATCAGAGCGTCGCTGGGCACATCGAACTCCGGAGTCATTTGAACATCTATAATGCGTTCGTCGCGGCTCTCAAATGGCCACAGCGTGTCGGAAACAAAATCCAACGGAGGGATCTGATACCAGGGAGCATGGACTTTTCGCAGGAATTTCTCCGTGCGATATCCGTCCTTTACCACCTCGATACTCCGCGTTCCGTAATACGTAAAGCCGGTTGAAACAGGTGTAAGCCCCACAGGCTGCTTATCGACGTAAACCATCGCTCCGGACGGATTCGTGCGGAATGTCATCCGTTTTCGCACACACCCGGGGAAAACACCTTGTCCAACGATCAAGGCAAAGAATATCCCCAAGGAGTACGCATTTCTTGGGCGAGGGGTAAGTCGTAATTTTTGGGAATGGTTTCGCATGGAGCCACTTTTACGGTTTCTACCTCCCGCCAATCAAGACAACTTGGGGACCTTGGGAAATCCAGAATCACAGGGCAAGATGGAAAAGCCAACGCGGTTCGACTTTCCAGCTCCCGCTCATGCCGATAGAATGAGTGGCACAGTCGGGCTCATAGCTCAGTTGGATAGAGCAACGGATTTCTAATCCGTAGGTCGAAGGTTCGAATCCTTCTGGGCCTGTTTGGTTGTGCTTCGAGGGGCCTGCTACTTTTCGGCAAGACCATCCTCGATCATCGAGTGGAACACTTGCGAGACACTCTTCTCGTAAGGCTCTTTAGAGATTTTGTACTTGTCGCATATTGCAAGTATTCTGCGGTGCAGTTCTCGGATTTGATCGTCGGAAACGTCTTTTCGCAAACTCAATCTTCCGGTTTTTGGCTCTTTCAAACCGCAACCTTGGTAAGCGAATTCCATCTCCGTCATCGCTAAGCGACCTTCGCCTGCACATCGCAGCCAGCGGTCAGCCGTCCGCGCAATGTCTTCTTTCTCCTCCTGAGTGAAAGACTCCGATGCGCGTACCCTGCGAACTGTTTCCTCGACCACTCCCCATTGCAGCACTGTCGAATCGGACAATCGTGCGTTCAATCGAGTCAGTTGTCTTGCTGTCAATTCGTTGCGTTCCATCTTGGCAGCCAGCCCTTGGAGCTCATCGATAATTATCGTCTGGTCGGATTTGCTCAAATCGGATTGGTCGACCCAAGGAATCAGCTGTTCACGGACGGCATAAGCCGCGCGGCTACCCGACTTGCCAATCAGCATAAAAGACATGAAAGCCACGACGATGCAAAGGAAGGCCAGTCCAAACATCGAGACGACCATGCAAGCTGGCCCCAGAGAGACATCTCCAGACTCTGCGGAGTCACTTGGGTTGGAGTCACTTGGGTTGGAGTCGCTTGGGTTACTTGAATTGTTTTTGATCGTTTCGTTTGTACTCAATGGAATCTTCCTCAGTGGATTCAGTGGGATCGATTTCGGTTATTCGTCGAAGTGAATCTCGAGGACTTCGTACTTCAAAGTCCCTCTCGGTGCGACGACTTCAACAATCTCTCCAACCTTCTTCCCTATCATAGCGGCACCGAAAGGGCCCGTTGTGAGGATCTTACCTACTTCGTAGTTTTCATCCCCTGCACCTACGAGGGTGTATTCCTCTTCGTCGCCAAAGCTCAAGTCTTTCAACTTGACTCGCGCGCCGAAAGCGACGCGATCTTTTGGCAAGCTTGCCGTATCGACGATGTGCGCTCTGGACAACTTCGCTTTCAATGCATTGATCTTGGCTTGCATCAAACCTTGATTCTCGCGTTGTGCGTGGTACTCAGCGTTCTCTTTTAAATCCCCTTCAGCGCGAGCGTCAGCAATCTTCTCGGCGATCTTGGGCATCTCGTCATTTTCCAATCGCTCGATTTCGGCCTTGATTCGATTGTAGCCCTCTCGGGTCATCGGCACGTAATCGCTCATCGCATCCTCCACTTTCACGAAAAAAAATGATGCGACCTTTACCTCTCCCCTGACGAGAGAAAAAGGTCGCATCAAGAACTTACGGAAACCTCAAAAGAGAACCAATCCGGTCCACCCCGCGTGATTCCTACCCCTAATCATTCCTTGCACCTGGAAAATGTCAAGTTCCAGCGGTGGGTTTCCCAAGATGCCCTACAAACTACTGCAATCCGGATAACCGAATGAAATCTTCTTCGCTCAATATGGGCACATTAAGCTCTTTTGCCTTCTCCAGCTTGCTCCCCGCGGCCAGCCCAGCGACTAAATAATCTGTTTTCTTTGAAACACTTCCAGAGGCTTTGCCCCCAAGTTTCTCAATCCATCGCTCGATTTCATCCCTAGAGAACCGTGAAAGGGTTCCTGTGACCACAAGGGTTTTTCCTGCAAACACGCCCGCATGATCTACTGCATCCTGGTCAGACGTCGCTAACGACACCCCTGCTTGCTCGAGTTGATCGAAAATCTGAATTCCTTCCTCGCTTCTGCAGAACTCATAAATGCTCTTGGCGATGATCGGTCCGATCTCGGAGGTTTGCGATAACTCCTCTTCCGTGGCTTGCTTCAAACTTGCGGCGTTGCCGAAGCGTCGAGCGAGCACACTGGCGACGCGTTGGCCAACATGGCGTATGGTGATCGCATTGAGCACTCGGGACAATCCTCGCCCTTTGCTCTGCTCGATGCCTTGAAGCAAGTTTAGCGCGGACTTCTCCCCCATCCTTTCAAGCTTCATCAGTTGCTCGAGCGTCAATCCATAGAGATCAGCATAGGAATTGACCAATCCGGAGTCGACCAACTGGTTGACCAGTTTCTCTCCCAAGCCTTCGATATCCATGCAGTCACGACTTGCGAAATAACGCAATCGCTGACGCCACTGCGCAGGGCACTGTTTCGAATTGCAACGGATATAGACTCCAGCACTATCCTGTACCAACGTCGATCCACATTCAGGACATTCTGTTGGGAACGGATACTCGGGTAGCTCTTTTTCTCGCCGATGCTTCTCCACCCGAACGATATGCGGAATGATCTTTCCAGCCTTTTCAACTACGACCCAATCTCCCACCCGCACATCCTTGCGACGGATTTCATCGAGGTTGTGCAACGACGCACGGGAGACGGTTGTACCTGCAAGCTGCACCGGTGCTAACTCCGCTACCGGTGTGATCGTTCCGGTCTTCCCAACCTGTGTTCGAATCGAAAGCAACTGAGTGATCGCTTCGTATTTCTCAAGCTTGTACGCGATCACCCAGCGTGGACTTTTGGAGGTCGCTCCTAACGTCTCTCGCTGTTCAAATCGATTGACTTTAATCACCAATCCATCGACTTCAAAATCGAGCTCATGAAGCCTTTCGACCAATTGATTGCAGTGCTCCACAACTTGCTCACTTGAGTCAAAGCAAGTCACAAGCGGCGTCACCGGAATACCTAACGCACGGACTTGATCCAAAAACTCCATGTGGTTCTTCGCCGAAACCCCTTCGCAAAAACCCATGCCATGGCAAAGGAAACGCAAACGACGTTTAGCACATAGTTTTGAATCCAATAATCGTATCGATCCGGCTGTCACGTTTCGAGGATTCTTGAACTCGGTTTCGCCCAATCCAGCCCGTTCTTCATTGAGCTCAACTAAATCGGAGTTGGTCATGTAGACCTCTCCTCGGACTTCCAAGGTTTTCGGAACTCCTTGTCCGGCAAGCTGTAACGGAAGCCCGCGAATGGTGCGAGCATTGTGTGTTACATCGTCTCCCACCTCGCCATTTCCACGAGTTACCGCCGCCGCCAATCGCCCGTCGTCATACCTAATCGAAGCAGCAACGCCATCGACTTTCAATTCAACGACCCATTGCACGGGCTCACCAGGTAACAACTTCTCGACTCTCTGGAAGAACTCTCGTAATTCACCTTCCGTGTAGGTGTTTTCAATCGAAAGCATCGGAATGCGATGGGTGACTTGAGCAAGCCCTTCAACCGGGGTGTCTCCCAATTTGCGGGTTGGGCTCTCCTCGCTTGCCAGTTCCGGATAGCGCTTTTCCCAGTGCGCTAAAGACTCCATCAGTCGATCGTATTCCAAGTCGCTGATGGTGGGTTCGGCAAGCACGTAATAGCGTTGGTCGTGCTCGCGGATTTCGCGTCGTAGCTCTTGTACAGCTCGTGCCGCTTCTTCCAGATTCTGTGCGTTATATTTCTGTGCGCTATATCCCTGTGCGCTATATCCCTGTGCGCTGTCCATCGATTCTGTGTTCTTTGGAGAATCCATCGCGACTTGCCCTGTTGGCTCAAATATATCTCAGAAATCAACTGGCTGGATTGCCACCGCGGATCGCAACACGCTTGCCAGTCTTCGCAGACCGGTAAATAGCATTGATCAACTCAACGCTGCGGCGGCCCTCCGTTCCATCGATGCGACTAGGAAGCCCCGATTGAATGGACTTGGCAAAGTCCTTGAATAACTCTCGATGGGCCACATGGCCGATTGCAGAGGGATCTGAAGCCCCACCTCCGGTGGTATTCGATTGCATCTGCGCGAGAATCTTCTCGTCTTGTTTGACTCCCTTCGCAAAATCCCACTGCACGAGCGCTTCTTCTTCTAGGACCGCCGTTCCATGCGAACCGGAAATCTCAATGCGCTTGAGTGACCCGGGATATGCGGCAGTTGTTGCAACAATGGTTCCCAATGCACCCGATTCAAATTCCAAAGTCGCAACTGCCGTGTCTTCTACTTCTATTCGTTCATGAGCTCGCAATGCGGTCATTGCATTGACGGCTCGAACCGGCCCCATCAACCAAAGGAGTAGATCGACGCTGTGGATAGCTTGATTCATCAATGCTCCTCCACCATCGAGTTGCCAAGTCCCACGCCACTTGCCACTATCGTAGTACTGCTGTGTGCGAAACCATTTGACGATCGCATCTGCTACAGAAATCGAACCAAATCGATTCTGCTCCACCGCTCCCTTCATGAGAATCGCGGAACGATGAAATCTAGAAGGGAAAATCGTTCCGAGGTAAACGCCGTTTCTGTCGCACTCGGAAATCAACTGATCGCATCGCTTCGTTGTCACCTCGAGGGGCTTTTCAACTAACACATGTTTACCGGCCCGTGCCGCTGCAATGCCCGGTTCCAAGTGCGCTCCGCTCGGGGTACATATCGTCACGATGTCCAAAAGAGGATTCGCAAGCATGGCTTGCAAATCATCGTAAGGCATTCCGCCATAGGTGTCGCAGAAGTCACTCGCTTTGTTCATCTCACGGCTGTAGCAAGCAACCAGCTTCGAACCTCGCATTTCTGCAATCGCTCGAGCATGAAACTTTGCGATCATCCCGCAACCGATAATTCCCCAGCCTATCATTTCTGCCCCCTCATGCTGCGACACTCGAATTCATTGCGAGAATCAATGTCCACTGCAACTTCGTTGATTTCCAGTCACCACTGATTTTACGTCGCTACTAACTTTCAGTCGCTACTTAACAGATTTGTCCCCAATGAATGAGTCACCAATGAGCGATTCATCGAACCGCTCGAGCGACCTTGCATATCCATCGTAACATAACGAAACCCAAGCGAGGTTGCTTTTTGCGAGATGCGTTGACGCATTTGAGGTTCCATCGCTCGAAGAATCTCTTGAGAATCGATCTCGAGCCGCAAAAGCTGGTCTGCATGCAACCTTGCACGAACATCCTGAAAACCTTGGTCGCCGAGCCAACGCTCCATGGCTTCAATTTGATTCAGCCGACCAAGCGTGACTACTTGCCCGTACGCAATGCGACTTGCCAAGCACGGGCTTGCCGGTTTGTTTGCAATCGGTATGCCCCAATGCACGGCTATCGCTCGTACCACAGATTTCCCAAAGCCTAACTCCGCTAATGGCGCTCGAACTGACCACTGCGAAGCGGCTTGCAAGCCGGGCCTGTAATCCCCTAGGTCGTCAGCATTGGTGCCGGAGAGTATCGTTCCGATCGATCGCTCTTTTGCCCACGCGGTAATCGATGAGTACAGCGTTGACTTGCAGTGAAAGCATCGATCCGGACCATTCGCCGCATATCCTGCGCTGCGCAATTCGTCCGTCACGATTTGTACGTGCTCGATCCCAATTTCTCGAGCGACCAATACCGATGCTTCTCTATCGGATTGAGGAACCGCTGCACCGAGACTCGTCCAGGCGATAGCACGAGACCCGAGGGCACGCGAGGCTCCTGCGGCAACCACCCCGCTGTCTACTCCGCCAGAAAAAGCCACTACCACACTGCTATCGATACCTCGAATGTGTTCGATCAGTTGCAGCGCAAGCTTATCTGCATCGATAGGTTCGTCTGCCAATTGACTCATCCTTTGCGCTTCATCACCATCTCGCGGTAATACTCGATGGTTCGTCCAATCCCATCTTCTAAACCAACCACTGGTTCGTAACCAAGCACCTTACGAGCTTGGGTGATATCCGCCAAACTCTCCCGAACATCCCCAAGCCTAGCTGGCAGAAAAACGGGATCAATTTTCTTGTCGAGCAATTTAGCCAACAACTCGAGTAGTTGCAGCAGTGTCGTTTGACGTCCATCTGCCATATTGAAGACTCGTCCACCAATATTGGGTACTTCACTCGCCAAAAGATTCCCTCGAACTACGTTTGCCACGTAGGTGAAGTCTCGCGATTGCAAGCCATCTCCGTAAATCGTCGGTTTCTCCCCACTGAGAATCTTGCTGACGAAAATTGGGATCACGGCTGAATAAGGACTATCCGGGTCTTGCCTCGGACCAAAGACATTGAAGTAGCGCAAACATACGGTTTCTAAACCAAAACTGTGATAGTAACTCTGACAGTAATACTCACCGGCTAACTTTGCTACCGCATAAGGCGATAGCGTCTGTGGTAGATCTGTCTCTCGTTTCGATGAAGTAGGATTATCGCCGTAAGCACTGCTGCTTGCTGCATACACAAATCGCTTGACCTTCGCTTTGGCGCTCCAGTGAAGCATATTCAACGTGCCGGTCACACAAGCTTGATTTGTATCGAGCGGACGTTCCAATGAAAGGGGAACACTCGCTAAAGCGGCTTGATGAAACACTCTTTCAATCCCATCGAGTGCCTGCTGCACAACCTTGGAATCATTGATATCACCTTGGACCAACTCAACGCGATCCGCGACTTGTGCGAGGTTCTCAAGCTTGCCTGTGCACAGGTTGTCCAAGACACGCACGGAATGCCCTGCATCCAGCAACCCTCGCACAATGTGCGACCCAATGAAACCACAGCCACCGGTGACAAGACAGTGAACCATCAATAGAACCTTAATTCCAATAGCAAATTCAGATCTAACGCGTGGCTCTCATTGTAAGCCCCGCGATAAGTTCCGAAAGCGGTAAACCACGCTGAGCCGCTAACATGAAAAGGCATCGGATTGAGTTTTGAACGCACTGCGACAAATCGTCGATGAGGGATGGTGCAAGTGGTTGTTAAAATGCCACGATTATGGTGACCGGACAAAAAAACACGCGAAATTACTAACTAATTGCAACGTCCCAGTAGCCAAGCACCCTACAACCGGAATAACGCAAATCTCCCAACGCTTGCTTGAGAAATCTCTTTCTCTCAACCGCCGGTTTCCCTCCCGCATTTCCAGCCCCGACTGTTCGTTCCCCACCCATTGCTTTACCGCAACTCAAATCGGGTTCCGAAACCAATAGAACCCCATCGCACAACTTGGCCAAGTTGCTCATCCTCGGGCTACCCAGACCCCCGAGATCCAACCAAGTCGCACTGTATTTGGAGCGAATCGCAGACAACGAAGCGATGTCTTGAACCACATTGCTGGGTAAAGCTTTATCGAACTCAGAGAACTCACCTAGCCAATCCCAATGGTGTACATCCACGAATGGACATGACAGCATCCCTGTCTGCTGCAATGGTGGCATTGACTTACTCGGCACCACCACACACACCTGACGCTTGAAGTGCTCGCTCCAAGCCTTCGCGATCCGACAAGACCAGTAAGCTTCGCTAAAGCTACCCTCTTGTGGAACGACTCCAACACCAATGCACAAGTGCGTTTTGCATGGTATGGTCTCCAGGAAAAGACGCTCCGGAAATAAATCGACTACTGGAGTCTGCTTACAGAGTTCTACATTCAGCCCGACCATCTCAAGTCTCTCTGTTCCCACAGGAATTGAACCCGTTACCATCGCACTACTCCTGAATCATCGTTCACCGACAATCATCGTTCACCGACGGCAAAGGGACTGCTCCACGAATCCTCCTCGATAACTACCAGCAAGTCGCGATCGTCACCATCGACCGACTCGCTGGTCCAACTCATCTTCGATTCCGTTGGCGAACTATCTTCTTCGAATCCGACCCGCTGACTATTGTGCCCTTCGGGTAGCCGATCTCGGACGTGCATGTGCGTCTCTGTCCGAATCGCTTCTAATTGGATGCTGCGAATCATTTCCCGAAACGCAGTATCAACCCGATTTGAATCGGCCTGTCCGTCAAGCGGATCTAACGAGTAAGCAAAGGATGGGGCGTCGATCCTCGAACCCTCATCGCTGGAATGATTATTTAAGAACGGAGCAAAGTAATCGACTACGGTCTCGGTTGGCTCGCTGATCCCCAATCCCAACTCATCAACGCCATCGACACTGGCAACAGCAGCGACTTTCTGCATTTCACTTTCCGATGATTCGCCAACTACGGAATTCGATAAATCCTCTGAGAAGTCCCCACTAGATGCTATATCGTATGCAACTGCGTCTTGTGGTTCATCTAACGAACCAAACTCGACGCCATTAACTTCGTCATTCGCTTCATCAATGCCCAAGGCTACTGCGCTAGAGCGCATCGCAATAGATGCCTCATCCATCTTGTCCTGCGAACCTGATTCCACGCTTCGCCCTAGTTTCCATGGACTTGGTAACAGATGCAGTTTGCTCCAAGCCTGCGATATTCGCTCTGG